>JANLZT010000079.1:0-16504 GCA_031366465.1 Betaproteobacteria bacterium
GGGTGGCGTTTCAGATGGCGTATAGCTTGATGAATCGGTCGGCGTATCGGTTGTCAGCGATTCGTTGACCCAGGGTGGCGGCTCCTGCGCCCCCAGCGCCGGTGCGGCCACCGGCGGCGTGTAACGGACAATTGGCGCAGGCGGGACCGCCGGCCTGGGCGGCCTGGCAGCCTGGGCCGCGATCACCTCGCGCAGTGGCGCCGTGCTGCGGGCCTCACGCGGGCTGGCCACCAGCGGCGCGGCACGCGCTAAGGGCGCTGCTGCCGCCGCGCCGGCCGGTGCAAACGCCAACAGCCGCAGCAGCACCATCGTCAGGCCGGCGTGGTCGTCGCTGACCAGGCTCAGCTCGGCCCGGCCATGGATCACGATGCTGTAGAGCAACTGGGTCTCGTCGGCGGCCATCTCGGCGGCCAGCGCCACCGCGCCGGCGCTGTCGGGGTCGTCCGGGTCGAGCGCGCCGGGCACGGCCTGCTGCACCGCCATCTGCTGCAGCAGCGCGGCCATCTCTTCTAGGGTGCCGGCGGCCGACAGGCCGAGCTGGCGCAGGCCGTCCACGGTGGCCAGCACCGCTGCACCATCGCGCCGGGCCAAGGCTTGCACCAGGGCGAAGGCATGGGTTCGATCGACGCTGCCCAACATCGCCCGCACGCCGGCCTCGTCCAGCCGGCCGGCGCCAAAGGCGATGGCCTGGTCGGTGAGCGACAACGCGTCGCGCATCGACCCGCGCGCCGCGCGCGCCAGCAGCCGCAGCGCGCCGGCGTCGGCCGGCACCTGCTCGGCGTCCAGCACCGTTTGCAGGTGCGCCAGCACGGTCTCGGGCGCCATCGGCCGCAGATTGAACTGCAGGCAGCGGCTCAGCACCGTGGGCAGCATCTTGTCGGGGTCGGTGGTGGCCAGCACGAACTTCAGGTAGTCGGGCGGCTCTTCCAGGGTCTTGAGCAGGGCGCTGAAGGCGTCCTTGGTGAGCTGGTGGGCCTCGTCGATCATGAAGACCTTGTAGCGGCCGACGCTGGGCTTGTAGGCGGCGCGCTCGATCAGGTCACGCACCTCGTCGATGCCGCGGTTGCTGGCGGCGTCAAGCTCGATGTAGTCGATGAAGCGGTCGGCATCGATCTCGGTGCAGGCCTGGCACACGCCACACGGCTCGGCGGTGATGCCGCCGCGGCCATCGGCGCCGGTGCAGTTCAGGCTCTTGGCCAGGATGCGGCTGACGGTGGTCTTGCCAATGCCCCGGGTGCCGGTGAACAGGTAGGCATGGTGCAGCCGCCCACTGCTGAGGGCGTTGCCCAGGGCCTGCACCACATGGCCCTGCCCCACCATCTGGGCAAAGCTGCGGGGCCGGTATTTGCGGGCCAGGACGACGTGCGACATGCCCAGATTCTACGGTCCGACCCCTTTTCGGCCCGTCTTGGCCGCCGCTGCGGCACCGCTGCGGGCCGGCCCCGGCGGCGCCCGGCCAGGGTGCTCGCCGATAATCACGCGATGAACCCGACCGTGCCCGTCACCGCACCCATCACCGCATCTGCCGCCCTGAGCTACGCCCAGGCCGGCGTCAACTACGACCTGATCGACCCGCTCAAGGTCAGCGCCCAACGCGCCGCCGCCGCCACCGCCGGCCACCTGGCGCGGCATGGTTTTGCCGAGGTGGCGGCGTCGCGGGGTGAGTCAGCCTATGTGGTGGATGTCGGGCCGTTCTACATCGCCTCGATCATCGAGTGCCTGGGCAGCAAGGCCCTGGTGGCCGATGAGATGGCCCGCCTCACCGGCCGTCCCTGGTACCAGGGGATTGCCCAGGACACCATCGCGATGGCAGTCAATGACCTGATCACCGTGGGCGCCACGCCGCTGGTGGTGCAGGCCTACTGGGCCGCTGGCGGGTCGGACTGGTTCAGCAATGCCGAGCGGGCGCAGGCCTTGGTTGCCGGCTGGCAGAAGGCCTGTGATGCCTGTGGCGTGGCCTGGGGCGGCGGCGAGACGCCGGCACTGGCCGGCATCGTCGAGGCTGGGCGGATCGACCTGGCGGCGTCCTGCACCGGCCTGATCAACCCGAAACAGCGGCTGAGCCTGGGCGAGCGCCTGGCCGCAGGCGATGTGATCGTGCTGCTGGACGCCAATGGCATCCACGCCAACGGCCTGAGCCTGGCGCGCAAACTGGTGGACCGCTTGCCGCAGGGCTGGCTGACGCCGGTGCTGCCCGGCCTGGGCTATGGCGAGGCCTTGCTGGCGCCCACGCCGCTGTACTCGCCAGTGACCGAGGCGCTGTGGGCCGCCGGCATCGTGCCGCACTACTGCGCCAACATCACCGGCCACGGCTGGCGCAAGCTGCTGCGCCATCCCGGCCGCTTCACCTACCGCATGCACAGCCTGCCGCCGGTGCCGCCGGTGCTGGCCTTCATCCAGCAGCAGGCCCACCAGAGCGACCGCGAGGCCTACAGCACGCTCAACATGGGTGCCGGCTTTGCGCTGTTCGTGGCGGCGGCGGATGCCGAGCGCACTGTAGAGGTGGCCTTGGCCCAGGGCATAGTCGCGCGCATCGCCGGCACCGTGGAGGCCGGCCCCAAGCAGTTGCTGATCGAGCCGCTGGGCATCCGCTTCGGCGACGACGACCTGCAACTGCGTTGAGCTGCGGCGGCGATGGCCGCCCACCCCCACATCGAGCTGCGTCTGTACAACCTCTTCAGCCTCGGGCGCGACCGCCCATGGCTGCGCCTGGGTGACCTGCTGGCGGATTTCGACCGGCTCAACCACCGCATGCACAACAAGCTGCTGAACGCCGACGGCCGCGCGGCCATCGTCGGCGGGGCGCAACCTGTCCGACGCCTACTTCATGCGCAGCGAGGAGGCCAATTTCCTCGACTTCGACCTGCTCTGCGTCGGCGCGGTGGCGCCCGAGCTGGCGGCCCACTTCGACACTTTCTGGAACAACCGGCATTGACCCGCTGACCGGCAGCCGCACTGGGCGCGGGCCCCGCCGCCAGCCGCCGCTGCGCCAAGGCGGGAACAAATCACGTTCGGCCGCTGCCTGGCCCCCAAGCATCGAGGTGGTGGGCCAGCGCATCGTCAATCCCCCGATCACCCGGCAATTTGTGGCCGACCGCATCGGTGCCTCGCGCGAGATGGTCAGACGGGTCTTCAAGGACCTGACCGCCCGTGGCCAGATCCAGCAACGCCAGGACGGCAGCCTGCTGCTGTGCTGCGCCGCGCCAGCCTGAGGCGCCCCAAAACCCCGCCACCGCGCCGCCGGCCGGCGGGCTGGCACCTGCCCATGAACACCACCCAGACCGTCGCGCTGCTGTCAGGCGCCATCCACATCCCCCTGGCATTGACGGTGTGGAATGCTGCACTGCGGCATCGACCTGGGCTGGCCCACCGGGGCCCGCCAAGGTGGCCTGGTCTGGCTGGTCTGCACGGGCTTGCACAGCCTGGGCCCGGGCGTCTTGAGCAGCGCCGTCAACACCGCAGTGACCTTGCTGACGACCATCGCCTTGACCAGTGCGCTGGCCTGGCATGCCGACGCAGCGGGGCTGCGGCTGGCGTCGCGCAGCGCCATCGTGCTGGCCATCATCGAAGCCCTGTTCGCGGCGGCGCTGGCGCTGCGCTTGCTGGCCCTGAGCATGGGCTGGCCACCGGCCGCCGGTCTGAGCGCCAGTTGGGACGCGCTGCTGGTGGCCGCTACCGCCGTGATCGTGGCGCTGTACGGCAACCTGGGCTGCCTCGGCCTGGCGCTGGACCGCAGCAGCGCCGCCGCCCGGCAGGCCCAGGCGGCGCAGATGGCCGAATCGCACCGGCGCATGGCGGCCGAGCAGTCGGCCGACGAGTTGCGCACCCTGCTGCAGCAACGCGACCGCCTGGCCACCGAACGCAACCACCTGCTGCATGTGCTGGCCCACGAGGTGCGCCAGCCGCTGCGCGCCCCTGATGGTGCAGGACGTCGATCTCGACTTCGTCATCGATCTGGCGCTGGGGGACCTGCCCGAGGCCCAGCGCGCCCAGGTGCAGGTGTGCTGGCAAGGAAGCCAGCGCAGCGGTGCCGGCCCCGGGGCGGCCCGCTCGATGCCCGGCAGCATCAGGTCGAGGATGTAGAAGTCGAAGCCAAAGGCCCGGTCGCTGCACAGCAGGTCATCGCTGTCGGCAAACCAGGCCACGGCAATGCCCCGCGCTTGCAGGTACTGGGCCAGGTACTCGCTGAACGCTGCGTCGTCGTCGACCAGCGCCAGGGTTTCAGGGAGGGTGGTGTTCATCGCCGTGCTCATCGCCATGTGGGGCTGGGCAGCGGCTCGCCCGGCCGGGCCCCCGGCCCAGCGCCAGCCGGGCTGACCTACAATCGCCCCCGACGGGCCTCCTCGCATGGAAGCGCGGCCAACCGGGTCAGGTCGGGAACGAAGCAGCCCCAACCGTTGTGACCAGTGCCGAGGGCAAGGCTCGTCACCCCCCCACATTTCGCCAGGCTCAGGCCGCCGCTGACCCACCGGGGTCGGCCGCTGGCGCACCGGTTTGGTCTGGCGCGCTGCCCGTCGCGGCCTGCAAGATGTCCTGGAGGCTGATCTCCAGCGCTCGACCGTAACGCGCAAACACCCTTTGATAGCCTGCGGCGCGCTGCGACAGCGGCCCGCTGCGCGCATCGACCACCTCGTTGGCACAACTGGCGGTCATGCGCAGCAGCTCGGCGTCATGCTCGCCCAGGTGCACATTGGCCTGCATCGGCAGGCGCCGGATCATCAGCAGTGTGGGCTCGTCCAGCCCCCACTGGCGCCCCAGCGCGTGGGCCACCGAATCGATGTCCACCCCCAGCACCGCGTAGGCAGCAGCCTCCTCGGTCATGCCGGGCTCCTCGGGATCACCCAGGCGCGCCGCTGGCGCCGGCAGCATCAAACGGCGGATCTGCGCTGATTCGTCCGGGCAGTGGTACTGCACCACCAACCGGCCCAGGTTCTGCAGCAGTGTCAGCACCAGCACCAGCTCGGCGTCGTAGCCGCGCGGGCGCAGCCCCTGGGCGATGCGGCCGGCCGCCTGCACCCGGTCGAGCAGGGCCGTCATCTCCGCCACCTGGCCATCCACCAAGGCCCCCGGCCAGGGTTTGAGCACGCGCGACGCCTGCCGCACCCCATCCAGGCCGACCATCGCAATGGCCCGCCGCAGCGTCAGGATCGGCCCATTGCCGCCGCCCAGCGCACCGCGCATGCGCGGGCCGTTGACATTGCGCAGCAGCTCGAAGCTCAAGGCCACGTCCTGCAACACGATCTCGGCCAGTTCGATGGTGCGTTGGCGCTCCATGCGCTCCAGCCGGGCCGCACGGGCCTGGCAACCCGGCATCGACGGCAACAGGCCGGCACTGCGGATGCGGTCCACCAGCAACGTCAGCGGGCCACTGCCAGGCTCGCCATCGGCCCGCAACCAGCCCACCAGGGCCCGCTCGAAGGTGCGGGCATTGCGGTAGCGCTGGCGCTCCTGGCGGTCGGTGGCCCGGTTGACGATGGCGCGCAGGGCCTCGGCGATAGGCCCGACACCGGCGCGCGGCAACCTGACCACCTCGCGCCCCTGCGGTGCCATGTGGTCGATCACCTGGTTGACATCGGCCATCTCCAGCGCCGGGCTGCCCACCAAGGCATGGTGCAGCACCAGCCCGAAGGCCAGCACATCGCGCTCACTGGCCTTGCGGCGCGACTGCGCATCGGCCGCCTGGCCGGCCGGCGCCAAGGCCACGCCCAGGCCCATCAGCCGGCAGCCACCGTTGTCGCCAAGCAGCAGCAGGCTGGGCTGCAGGTCGTGGTGCACCAGGCCGGCCTCATGGGCAAACGCCAGGCCCCCCAGCACCTGCACCAGGCCGGCCACCAGCGCCAGCGGCTGCAGGCCCTTGAGGCCCAGCTTCTCGGTCAAGGTCACCGCCGTGCCGCGGTCGTAGGTCACATAGGGCCAGCGGTCATGTTGGCCGACTTCGACCGGGTGGGCCAGGCCGGGGTGGTCGATGCGGGCGGCCTTGCGGGCCTTGTCCAACCAGGCCTGCACCGCCTGGGCGTCCGCCAACTGGGTGCGCGGCAGCACCAGCACCAGCTCCTGGCCGACCCGTGGGTCGCTGACCAGCCACTGCATCGTGCGCTCGCTCTTGCCCAGCAGCCGCAACAGCTGGAACCGCCCCAGATGGCGGACGGCCTTGCTCGGGCTGGCAGTGGGCGGGCTGGACAGGGCCATCGGCGGGCGCCTGCGGTTGCAGGCCAGGGGGACATGACAAGCGGAATGACCATTGAACCGCGACCACCGGCCGGCCATCGCACGAACACCTCGGCAGCGCCCAGGCTGTTCGCGTGACCGGGCAGCGGCCCCGCAACATCCACCCACCAGCCCTTTGTGCGAAAATCCCGACCACCTGCAGACAGGGCGTCCAGCCTTCCAGGGCCCGCAAGGAACAACGATGAGCAGTGATCTGATCAAGCACACCACCGATGCCACCTTCGACGCCGATGTGCTGAAGTCGGGCACCCCGGTGCTGGTGGACTACTGGGCCGAGTGGTGCGGCCCCTGCAAGATGATTGCCCCTATCCTGGACGAAACCGCCCAGGAGCTGGACGGCAAGCTGCAGATCGCCAAGATGAACGTCGATGAGAACCGCGAGATCCCGGCCAAGTTCGGCATCCGCGGCATCCCCACGCTGATGCTGTTCAAGGACGGCCAACTGGCCGCCACCAAGGTGGGCGCGCTGTCCAAGGCGCAATTGGCGGCCTTCATCGCGCCGCACCTATAATCCGTGCGACTGTTGTTGCAGTGGCGGCCAAAAGCGCCCTGCAACAGCCCCGGACCTTACCGGGATCCCAGCCAGGCCGCCGGCCGGACACCCCCGGCGCGGTGCGATCCACCGGCCTGCATCCCAACCCCAGCTTGTGATCCCCTGGCCGCCTTGGCGACCAGGCCGCCAGACAGGCCCAGCCACACCCGGCCAAGCCGCCCCGAATCCGCACGACCGCGCCACCCCGCGCCACCCGCCTGTCGCAGCCCGCCCAGCGGGCGCCCTGCGGGCCAGCGCAAATCCCCCAGTGATTGAACGCCCAGCTTCATCCTGATTGCCCCGACCGGCCTGTCGTGCCCGGCCCGGCAGCCCTCTCCTACACCCCCGGGTGACCCGCCAAATGCATCTCTCAGAACTGAAGGCGCTCCACGTTTCCGCACTCATCACGATGGGCGAGGGGCTGGAGATCGACAACGTCGCCCGCCTGCGCAAGCAAGAGCTGATGTTCGCCATCATGAAAAAGCGCGCCCGGGCTGGCGAGCAGGTGTTTGGCGACGGCGTGCTGGAGGTGCTGCCCGATGGCTTTGGCTTTCTGCGCTCGATCGAGGCCAGCTACATGGCCTCAACTGACGACATCTACCTGTCGCCCAGCCAGATTCGCCGCTTCAACCTGCACACCGGCGACATGATCGAGGGTGAGGTGCGGGTGCCCAAGGACGGTGAACGTTACTTTGCGCTGGTCAAGGTGGACCGCGTCAATGACGTGACACCCGAGGAGAGCAAGCACAAGATCATGTTCGAGAACTTGACGCCGCTGTTCCCGAAAGAGGTGTTCAAGCTGGAGCGTGACAACTACAAGGGCGAGGAGAACATCACCAGCCGCATCATCGACCTGGTGGCGCCCATCGGCAAAGGCCAGCGCGCGCTGCTGGTGGCCCAGCCCAAGACCGGCAAGACGGTGATGATGCAGCACATCGCCCACGCGCTGGTGGCCAACCACCCCGACATCCACATGATCGTGCTGCTGGTCGATGAGCGGCCCGAGGAAGTGACCGAAATGCAGCGCACGGTGCGCGGCGAGGTCATCAGTTCCACCTTCGATGAGCCCGCCGCCCGCCATGTGCAGGTGGCCGAGATGGTGATCGAGCGCGCCAAGCGCCTGGTCGAGATGGGCAAGGACGTGGTGATCCTGCTCGACTCCATCACCCGCCTGGCGCGGGCCTACAACAACGTGCTGCCGTCCAGCGGCAAGGTCTTGACCGGCGGCGTGGACGCCAACGCGCTGCAACGGCCCAAGCGCTTTTTTGGCGCCGCGCGCAATGTCGAGGAGGGTGGGTCTCTCACCATCATCGGCACCGCGCTGATCGACACCGGATCGCGCATGGACGAGGTGATCTACGAAGAGTTCAAGGGCACCGGCAACTGCGAGATCCACCTCGACCGCCGGATGGCCGAGAAGCGCGTTTACCCGTCGATCTTGATCAACAAGAGCGGCACCCGGCGCGAGGAGCTGCTGCTCAAGCCCGAGATCCTGCAAAAGACCTGGATCCTGCGCAAGCTGCTCTACAACATGGACGAGATCGAGTCGATGGAGTTCATGCTCGACAAGATGAAGGCCAGCAAGAACAACCTCGACTTCTTCGACATGATGCGCAGGGGTGGGTGAGCCCGGACACCAACAGTCCTGAGGACTGTTGGTGCCTGGCGAACCGCCCGAGCTCCGCGAGGGCGTGGGCGAGCACCAAGCTACAATCGAAGGTTTTCCGCATTCGGAAAGTGCGCTGCGTGGTGCAGCGTGGCTTCCGGCAGCCAGCGACAAAAAGGTCTCCCATGAAAGAAGGCATTCACCCCAACTACCGCGAAGTGTGCTTCGTGGACCTGTCCAACGGTTTCAAGTTCGTCACCCGCTCGACGGTGCAGTCGAAAGAGAAAATCAAGCTCGAAGACGGCCGTGAAATGGCCCTGGTGAAGCTGGAAACCACCAGCGAGACCCACCCCTTCTACACCGGCACCCAGAAAAGCGTCGACAGCCTGGGCGGCCGGGTCGAGAAGTTCCGCAACAAGTTTGCGAGCCTGGGGCTCAACAAGAAGGCCGCAGCCTGAGCGCTGCCTGCTGACGCACCGGCCCGGCCGGCGCGTGGCCACCGACAGGGCAGCCCAGGCTGCCCTTTTTCATGCCCATTCCTAAAATGACCCGGTGACGCCGAACCCCGCCCTGGTGACGCAGCAAGCCGCGCAGCGCCTGCCGCGGCTGGCCTTGCTGCTGTTCTGCGCGGCCTATGTGCTGCCCGGCCTGTTCGGCCGCGATCCCTGGCGCGGTGCCGATCTCACCGCCTTCGGCCAGATGCTGGCCATCGCCGACGGCCGCACGCCCTGGCTGGCACCGGCACTGGGCGGCGTGGCCACCGACGCCGCGCTGCTGCCGCACTGGCTAGGCGCACTCGCGATCAAGGCCTTGGCGCCGTGGATTGGCCCGGCCCTGGCCGCCCGGCTGCCGTTCGCGGCACTGCTGGTGTTGACGCTGCTGGCGGTCTGGTATGCCTGCTTTCACCTGGCGCGCAGCGAGGCGGCCCAGCCGCTGCCGCTGGCGTTCGGCGGCGAGGCGTCGTCGGTGGACTACGGCCGCGCGATTGCCGACGGTGCCGTGCTGGCCTTCATCGCCACGCTCGGCCTGCTGCAACTGGGCCACGAGACCACCCCCGAGCTGGCCCAACTGGCGGCCGTGGCCTGCCTGCAATGGGCCCTGGCCGCGGCGCCGCAGAGTGGCCGGCTGCCAGGCTGGCAGCGGGCCTGGCAGGTGCGGGCCACCGCCCTGCTGGCCTTGCCGGCGCTGGCCGCCAGCGGCGCACCGGCTATTGGCCTGGCGCTCGGCGCGGGCAGCCTGGGCTTGTGCGCGATCAGCCCGCACCGCGATTTCCGTGCGCTGGCGCCCTGGCTGGCGGGCGCCATGGCCTTGGCGGCCTTGCTGGCCTGGGCCACTGGCGGCTGGGTCTGGCGGGTGGCGCCGGTGATCGAGCTTGCGCTGCTGGCGCGGTTGTGTTTGTGGTTTTTGTGGCCGGCCTGGCCGCTGGCGGTCTGGACGCTCTGGGGCTGGCGGCGCCAGTTGCTGCAGCACCACCTGGCGGTGCCGTTGCTGGGCTTGGGCGTGGCCTTGCTGGCATGCACCGCGATGGATGGCTCAGACCGGGCCCTGATGCTGGGCGTGCCCGGCATCGCGGTGCTGGCGGCGTTTGCGCTGCCCACCCTGCGGCGCGGCACCACCGCCGCCATCGACTGGTTCTCGGTGTTCTTCTTCACCCTGTGTGCGGGCGTGATCTGGGTCTTCTACGGCGCCTTGCAGACGGGCGTACCGGCCGCAGCAAGGGCCTCGGTCGAGCGCCTGGCACCGGGATTTCAGCCCGAGGCATCGGCCCTGCCCTTGGCGGTGGCCGCCCTGGCCAGCATGGCCTGGGCCTGGCTGGTGCGCTGGCGCACCCGGCGGCACCGGCCGGTGCTGTGGAAGAGCCTGGTGCTGCCGGCCGGCGGCGTGGCGCTGTGCTGGCTGCTGCTGATGACCCTGGGCCTGCCCTTGCTGGACTATGCCCGCAGCAACCGGCCCCTGGCCGAGCGCCTGATGCGCCATGTGCCGCCGGGGGCTTGTGTGGCCGCGCCTGGCGCGCCGCACTCGCTGGTGGCGGCGCTGGAGTTCCACGGCCACCACCGCGTGGACGCGGGGGCCGCGGCGGCCGACAGCGCCTGCCCGGCGCTGGTGCAGGTGCTGGTGGAGCGCGGGCCGGGCCAGCCGCGCAGCGCCCACCAGGCCGCCGCCTTGCGAGAGCTGGGCTGGCGTGAAGTGGCCCGTGAGCGCGGGCCGACCGAGCGGCGCGAAGTGGTGGTGGTCTACCGCCGGGCGGCGGGCACGGCGATGGCCGCCGCCCGGCCCGAGCCGGCCTGACACGACATCAGGCCACCCCGCCCTGCGGGGCCTGGCGCCGCACCCGGCCGGCCGGCAGCCGCAGCCGCAGCCGCGACCCAACACCGGCCTCGCTGGCAATCTCCAGCGACCCGCCATGGCGCTGCATCACATGCTTGACGATGGCCAGGCCCAGGCCGGTGCCGCCAGAGTCGCGCGAGCGGCTGCCGTCCACCCGGTAGAAGCGCTCGGCCAGGCGCGGCAGGTGCTCGCGGGCGATGCCGATGCCGGTGTCACGCACCTCGATCTCGCCGCCACCATCGCTGCGGTCGTGCCAGGCGATGTCGATCTGCCCACCCGCCGGGGTGTAGCGCACCGCGTTGCTCAGCAGGTTGCCGACGGCGCTGACCAGCTCAGCCTCCTGGCCAGCCACCTGCAAGCCCGCCGGCAGGTCGCAGACGATGCGGTGGCGGCCGGCTGACAGGCTGCGGCCGTCGGCCAGCACCGGGTCGACCAGCGGCGCCAGCGGCAACCAGCGGTCGGTGGGCGGCCGGCGGCTGCCTTCGAGCTGGGCCAGGGTCAGCAGGTCGGCCACCAGCACCTGCATGCGCCGGGTTTGCTGCTGCATCAGCTGCAGCACCCGCTCGCGCTCGGCCTCGCTCAGCGGCAGGCTGGCCATGGTCTCGACAAAACCCGCCAGCACTGTCAAGGGCGTGCGGATCTCGTGCGACACATTGGCCACGAAATCCCGGCGCATTGCATCCGACCGCGAGCGCTCGGTCACGTCCTGGGTGATCACCAGTTTCTGGCCTTGGCCATAGGTGCGCACCACCACCTGCAGCTGCAGTGGGCCACCCGGTGCCAGCAACAGCATCGGATCGGGCCAGGCGCCCTCTTGCAGATAGCCCACAAAGGCCGGCGCGCGGACCAGGTTGGTGACGGGCTGGCCCAGGTCGCGCTGGGCATCCAGGCCCAGGTGGTCGGCAGCCACCGCGCTGCACCAGGCGATCTGGTCGTCGGCGTCGAGCAGCAGCACGCCATTGGGCGAGGCCTCGATGGCCGACAGAAAGTCGCCCAGGCGCCGCTGCTCCTGCAGCAGGGCGCCGTCGCGCTGGCGCAGCAGGCGCTCGATGCGGTAGCCCAGCTCGCCCCAGAAGCCGTCATCGCGCGGCGCCGGCATTTGCTGCTGGCCCTTGAGCCAGCGCATCAAGCGGGCCGCGCGCAGCACGTCCACCCCCATCGCCGCGCCCAGCAAGGCCGCCGCGCCCAGCCCAGCGCCGACGGCCGGCGCGCCCAGCAGCGCGCCCGACAGCAACCCAAGCGTGCCGCCCAGCAACAAACACATCAGCGCAACCCCCAGCCGCGGCACCAACCAAGCCATGGGCACGCCCGCCTACAGGTTCGGTCAGGCCGGCAAGGCGCCGACGTGCTGGGTCAGCCGGTAACCGGCGCCGCGCACCGTCTCGACCATGCCGGCGCACTGGGCCGGCGCCAGCGCCTCGCGCAGGCGCTTGATGTGCACGTCCACCGTGCGCTCCTCGATGAAGACATGGTCGCCCCAGACCCGGTCGAGGAGTTGAGCCCGGCTGTGCACCCGCTCGGGGTGGGTCATCAGGAAATGCAGCAGGCGGAACTCGGTCGGGCCCATCTTCAGGTCAACCTCCCGGCCGTCCACGGGGCGGCTGATGCGCCGGGTGGCGGGGTCAATGCGCAACCCGGCCAGGTCGACCACCTCGTCCAGCGCCTCGGGCGCCTTGCGGCGCAGCACCGCGCGGATGCGGGCCATCAGCTCATTGGTCGAGAAGGGTTTGCTCAAGTAGTCGTCGGCACCGGCGTCCAGGCCGGCCACCTTGTCGGCCTCCTGGCTGCGGGCGGTGAGCATGATGATCGGCAGCGCGCGGGTGCGGGCGTCGGCGCGCCACTGGCGGGCCAGCGCCAGGCCGCTCTGGCCCGGCAGCATCCAGTCCAGCAACACCAGGTCGGGCAGCATCGCGTCGATCTCGCGGCGGGCCTGCTCGGCGCTGGTGGCGATGCTCACCGCATGGCCGGCATGGCGCAGGTTGATCGCGATCAGCTCGGCTATCGCCGATTCATCCTCCACCACCAGGATTCGGCTCATCGCACCAGGTCCTCGACGGTATCGACCGGGTTGTGCCGAACATCGGTGCCCTTGACGATGTAGATGATCTGCTCGGCCAGGTTCTTGGCATGGTCGCCCACCCGCTCGATGGCCTTGGCCACGAACACCAGGTCGATGGCCGACGAGATGGTGCGCGGGTCTTCCATCATGTAGGTGATCAGCTTGCGCATCAGGCCTTCGAACTCCTGGTCGATCTGGTCATCCTGGCGCAACACCTCCACCGCTGCCGCAATGTCCAGCCGCGCAAAGGCATCCAGCACCTTGCGCAGTTGCCGGGTGGCCAACTCGCATTCAAAGCGCAGGTCGCTCACGGGCAGGCGCATGTGGCTGGACATGCTGTCCTTGAGCAGGCGCTGCACCATGCGCGCGATGCGGGCGGCCTCGTCGCCGATGCGCTCCAGGTTGGCGATGGTCTTGGACACCGCGATCAACAGCCGCAGGTCGCGCGCCGTGGGCTGGCGCCGGGCGATGATCGACGACAGATCGCGGTCTATTGCCACCTCCATCGCATTCACCTGCTCCTCGGCCTGCAGCACCGCCAGGGCCAGTTCACCATCAAAGGTGGACAGCGCATGCACCGCCTGGGCGACCTGCGATTCCACCAGCCCGCCCATCTCCAGCACGCGGTTGGAGATGCCGGACAGCTCGTTGTCGAACTGGGATGAAAGATGCTTGTCGGTCATGGTGGGTCTCCTTGAATCACCCGAACCTGCCGGTGATGTAGTCCTCGGTGTCCTTGCGCCTGGGCTGGGTGAACAGCTCGTGGGTGGCGCCGAACTCGATCAGGTCACCCAGGTACATATAGGCGGTGAAGTCGCTGCAGCGCGCCGCTTGCTGCATGTTGTGGGTGACGATCAGCACCGTGTAGTCGGCCTTGAGCTCATGGATCAGCTCCTCGATCTTGCCGGTGGAGATCGGGTCGAGCGCCGAGCAGGGCTCGTCGAGCAGCAGCACCTCGGGCCGGATGGCAATGCCGCGCGCAATGCACAGGCGCTGCTGCTGGCCGCCCGACAGGCCGGCGCCGCTCTGGTCGAGCTTGTCCTTGACCTCGTTCCACAGCGCGGCCTTGTTGAGCGCCCATTCCACCCGCTCGTCCATCTCCACCCGGGGCAGGGTCTCGAACAGCTTCACGCCAAAGGCAATGTTGTCGTAGATCGACATTGGAAACGGCGTGGGCTTCTGGAACACCATGCCGATCCTGGCGCGGATCAGGCTGACGTCGAGCTTGCGACTCAGGATGTTCTGGCCGTCCAGCAGGATCTGCCCCTCGGCGCGCTGCTCGGGGTAGAGCTCGAACATGCGGTTGAAGGTGCGCAGCAGGGTGCTCTTGCCACAGCCCGACGGGCCGATAAAGGCCGTGACCCGGTTGGCCGGCAGCTCAAGATTGATCTTCTTGAGCGCTTGGAAACCGCCGTAGTAAAAATCGAGATCGCGCACCGAGAGCTTGGATGGCTCGGTGCTTGGCGGCTTGTTGCGGGTGTCCATGCGGGGCGTGAGAGTGGGTTCGGGAGGGGCTGGATATCGGGATCGGTCAAGGCTCAATGCTTGTTGCGCAGCAAGACGCGGGCGGCGATATTGAGCAGCAACACCCCCAGCGTGATCAGGAACACGCCGGCCCAGGCCAGTTGCTGCCAGTTCTCATAGGGGCTCATCGCAAACTTGAAGATCGTCACCGGCAGGCTGGCCATGGGCTGGCCCAGGTCGCTGGTCCAGAACTGGTTGGACAGTGCGGTGAACAGTAGCGGCGCTGTTTCGCCCGAGATCCTGGCCACCGCCAGCAACACGCCGGTGAGCACCCCGGCGCGGGCTGACTTCAAGGTCACCGACGAGATCACGATCCACTTGGGCGTGCCCAGCGCATAGGCGGCCTCGCGCAGCGCGTTGGGGATCAGGCTGAGCATGTTCTGGGTGGTGTTGATGACCACTGGGATGACGATCAGGGCCAGGGCCAGGGCCCCGGCAAAGCCCGAAAAGTGCTTGAGCGGCACCACCACCGTGGCGTAGATGAACAGGCCGATCACGATCGACGGTGCCGACAGCAAGATGTCGTTGATGAAGCGGGTGGCATGGCCCAGCCAGGTCTTCTGGCCGTACTCGGCCAGGTAGATGCCGGCCATCACGCCAATGGGGGTGCCCAGCAAGGTGGCCAGGCCGGCCATCATGACCGAGCCAAAAATGGCATTGGCCAGGCCACCGGTGTCGGCCTGCGGCGGTGGCGTCATCTGGGTGAAGACCGCCAGGCTCAAGCCACCCAGGCCCAGCCTGAGGGTCTCGAACAAGATCCACAGCAGCCAGAAAATGCCGAAGGCCATCGACCCCGCAGCCAGCACCAGCGCCACCGCATTGACGCGCTTGCGCTGCCGGTGCCTGGCCTGGCGGCCGGCCTGTTGGGCGACGCTAAAGGCCGTGGCTGGGCTGCTCATGACCGTTTGCCCTCGCCCTTGCGCAGCTGCGCCAGCAGCCATTTCGACAGACCCAGCACCACGAAGGTGATGAAGAACAGCACCAGGCCCAGGTAGATCAACGAGGCCTGGTGCAGGCCCTCACCGGCCTCGGCAAACTCGTTGGCCAGTGCCGAGGTGATGCTGTTGGCGGCCTCGAACAGCGACAGCGAGTTGAGCTGGTTGAAGTTGCCGATCACGAAGGTGACCGCCATGGTCTCGCCCAGCGCCCGGCCCAGGCCCAGCATGATGCCGCCCACCACCCCGGCCTTGGTGTAGGGCAGCACCACCTTGGAGACCACCTCCCAGGTGGTGGCGCCCAGGCCATAGGCCGACTCCTTGAGCATCGGTGGCGTCACTTCGAACACATCGCGCATCACGGCCGCGATGTAGGGGATGACCATGATCGCCAGGATGATGCCGGCCGACAGCAGACCGATGCCCACCGGCGGCCCGGCGACCAATGAATCCAGCACTGGCACGCCCTTGAGCAGCCTTTGCAGTGGCTGCTGAACATGGGTGGCCAGGATCGGGCTGAACACCAGCAGGCCCCACATGCCGTAGACGATGGACGGCACCGCCGCCAGCAGTTCGATGGCGATGCCCAGCGGGCGCTTGAGCCAACCGGGCGACATCTCGGTGAGGAACAGCGCGATGCCGAAGCTCACCGGCACCGCGATCAGCAGCGCGATGAAGGACGTCATCAGCGTGCCGTAGATCATCACCAGACCGCCGAACTTCTCCTTCACCGGGTCCCAGTCGGTCGACCACAGAAACCCCAGGCCGAACTGCTGGATCGCTGGTGCGGCGCCGATCAGCAAGGACACGATGATGCCCACCAGCAGGGTCAGGGTCAGCCAGGCTGCGCCGCGGGCCAGCAGGGCAAACAGGGTGTCGGCCCAAGGCGACACCCGGCGCCGCTGCGGCGGCCTGGCATGCGGCGTGGCCGGCTCAGACAGGGGGTAGGGGCTGGCGGGTAGGGTGGCGGCCACAGGGACTCCAGTGAGCGGTCAGGCGCGGGCGGGCATCAGCAGGGCCCGCTGCCGGCATCACTTGTAGGCGATTGCCTTGCCGGCGCCGTCCTTGATGTTGCCAGACCAATGCTTGCGCACCAGATCCTTCACTGCGGCGGGCAGCGGCACATAGTCCAGGTCGTCTGCGGTCTTGTCACCGTTCTGGTAAGCCCATTCGAAGAACTTCAGCGCATTGCTTGCATTGGCCGGCTTGTCCTGCGTCTTGTACATCAGGATATAGGTCGGGTTGGTGATCGGCCAGGCGTCCTTGCCAGGCTGCTCGGTGGTGATCTGGAA
>JANLZT010000155.1:0-1635 GCA_031366465.1 Betaproteobacteria bacterium
ATCGTGCTGGGCCTCTCAGGCGGCATCGCCTGCTACAAATCGGCCGAGCTGGTGCGAGAGCTGATCCGCGCTGGCGCGTCGGTGCAGGTGGTGATGACCGAGGCCGCCCAGGCCTTCATCACGCCGGTGACGATGCAGGCCTTGTCCGGCCAGCCCGTGGTCTGCAGCCAGTGGGACGCCCGCGAGCCCAACAACATGGCCCACATCAACTTGAGCCGCGAGGCCGATGCGGTGCTGGTGGCACCGGCCTCGGCGGATTTTCTGGCCAAGTTGGCGCAGGGCCGGGCCGATGACCTGCTGTCGCTGCTGTGCCTGGCGCGGCCCATCGCCCGCTGCCCCCTGCTGCTGGCCCCGGCCATGAACCGCGAGATGTGGGACCACCCGGCCACCCGCCGCAATGTCGCGCAAGTGGTGGCCGACGGTGCCACCCTGTTCGGCCCCGACCACGGTGACCAGGCCTGCGGCGAGACCGGCGACGGCCGCATGCTCGAAGCGCTGGACCTGCGCGACGAGCTGATCGCCTTCTTCCAGCCCAAGCTGCTGGCCGGCCGCAGCCTGCTGATCACCGCCGGCCCCACCTTCGAGGCCATCGACCCGGTGCGCGGCATCACCAATCTGTCGTCGGGCAAGATGGGTTTTGCCATCGCCCGCGCGGCGCAAGAGGCCGGGGCCCAGGTCACGCTGGTGGCCGGCCCGGTGCACCTGGCCACGCCGCGCCATGTGCGGCGCATCGATGTGCGCAGCGCCCAGCAGATGTTTGATGCGGTGCAGCCCCTGGCGGCCCTGCACCAGGTCTTCATCGCCACCGCTGCGGTGGCCGATTGGCGGCCGGCCAGCCAGGCCGTGCACAAGATCAAAAAGGACGGGTCAGGCTGCGTGCCGGGCTTTGAGATGACCGAGAACCCCGACATCCTGGCCAGCGTGGCGGCGCTGCCGCAACCGCCGTTTTGCGTGGGTTTTGCCGCCGAGAGCCAGGATCTGGCGCGCCATGCACGCGACAAGCTGCAGCGCAAGCGGGTGGCCTTGATGGTCGGCAACCTGGGCCCGGCCACCTTTGGCCGCGACGACAACACCCTGCTGCTGGTGGACGCCAATGGCGACCGTGCCCTGCCCACCGCCGACAAGCTGAGCCTGGCGCGCGAGCTGGTGCGCGAGATCGCCCAGCGCCTGGGCACCGCTGCATGACCACCATCGACATCAAGCTGCTGGACGCCCGCATGGCCGCCCACCTGCCGGCTTACGCCACGCCGGGCAGCGCCGGCCTGGACCTGCGCGCCTGCCTGGATGCCGAGCTGGTGATCCAGCCCGGCCAGACGGTGCTGATCCCCACCGGCCTGGCCATCCACATCGGTGACCCCGGCCTGGCGGCGATGGTGCTGCCTCGATCAGGCCTGGGCCACAAGCACGGCATCGTGCTGGGCAACCTGGTCGGCCTGATCGACAGCGATTACCAGGGCCCGCTGATGGTGAGCTGCTGGAACCGCAGCCAGGCCGCCTTCACGGTGCTGCCGATGGAGCGCATCGCCCAGCTGGTGATCGTGCCGGTGGTGCAGGCGGCGTTCCGCAGGGTCACCGAGTTTGGCGCCAGCCAACGCGGCGAGGGCGGTTTTGGGTCCACCGGCCAGGCTTGACCGG
>JANLZT010000157.1:0-5648 GCA_031366465.1 Betaproteobacteria bacterium
GTCACCACCCGCATCACGCAGGTGGCCGGCCAGCACTTCCAGACCAATGGCAAGGTGCTGGTCAACCCGGGCTGGCTGGCGGTGTACGGCAAAGAGGCGCAAGACGAAGACGCCAACCTGGTGCCGGTGACCGCCAACGAGGCGGTGGCCAACGAGTATGTGGACGTCAATGCGCAGAAGACCAAACCCCCGGCGCGCTATACCGAGGCCACCTTGCTGAGCGCGATGGAGGGTGCCGGCAAGCTGATCGACGACGACGAGTTGCGCGAGGCGATGGCCGAGAAAGGCCTGGGTACGCCGGCTACCCGGGCCCAGGTGATCGAGGGCCTGATCGCCGAGAAATACATCCTGCGCGAGGGCCGCGAGCTGTGCCCCACCGCCAAGGCCTTCCAGCTGATGACGCTGTTGCGTGGCTTGGGCGTTGAAGACCTGACCAAGCCCGAACTCACCGGCAATTGGGAGTTCCAGCTGGTGGAGATGGAGCATGGCCGCTTGAGCCGCGCCAACTTCATGAAGGACATCGCGGCAATGGCCGAGCGCATCGTGCACAAGGCCAAGGAATACGACCGCGACACCATCCCCGGCGACTACGCCACGCTGGCCACGCCCTGCCCGAACTGCGGCGGGGTGGTCAAGGAGAATTACCGGCGATTCACTTGCACCGGCGCTGACGGAAAGTCAGACGGCTGCGGCTTCTCGATAACCAAGATCCCGGCCGGCCGCAGCTTCGAGCTGCCCGAGGTCGAGGCCTTCTTGCGCGACAAGAAGGTGGGCCCGCTCGAAGGCTTCCGCTCCAAGGCCGGCTGGCCCTTCAGCGCCGAGCTGAAGCTGGTGCATGACGACGAGATCAGGAACTGGAAGCTGGAGTTCGACTTTGGCGACGATGCCAAGGGCGCCGACGGCGAGGCCGAGACGATTGACTTCAGCGGCCAGCCATCCTTTGGCGCCTGCCCCAAGTGCAAGGGCCATGTCTACGAGCATGGCAGCAACTACGCCTGCCAGCATGCGGTGAGCGCACCCGTCACCTGTGATTTCAAGACCGGCAAGATCATCCTGACCCAGCCGGTGTCCTTCGAGCAGGTGACCAAGCTGCTGGCCACTGGCAAGACCGATCTGCTGGACGGCTTTGTTTCCAACCGCACCAAGCGCAAGTTCAAGGCACGGCTGGTGTGGGATGAAAAAGAGGGCAAGGCGACCTTCGAGTTTGAGCCCCGTGCCGCCAAGTTCCCGGCCAAAGCAGGTGCGGTGGCGGCGGGCGCGGGGGCGGCACCGGCCGCAGCCTACAAGCCAGCCTACAAGGCAGCGGCCAAGAAGGCGCCGGCCAGGAAGGCGGCTGCGCGCAAGGCCGTGAAGTGAGCATCACCGCTGGCTTGCCGGCCGACCAAAGGGGCCGATGTCCCTGATCGCCCTCAACAAGCTGCTGGCCATCTTCTGCACCGTCGGCCTGGGCTGGCTGGCCGGGCGCATGCGCTGGCTGGGTGAACCGGTGGGCGGGCTGGACCCGGCCCGGCTGTTGGGCAATGCAGCCTTCTACATCTTTGTGCCGGCGTTGCTGTTCCGCACCACCGCGCGGCTGCAGATCTCGGCCATGCCCTGGGCCACTGTGGTGGCCTACTTCGGGCCGGTGCTGCTGATGCTGCTGGCGGTGTATGGCGCGGGCCGCTGGCAGCAGCGCAGCCAGCCAGCGGCCGACCTGGATGCCGGTGAGCGCGCGGCGGCGGCGCCGACAGCCCGGTCGATTGCGGCGGTGTTCGGCAACTCGGTGCAGGTGGGCATCCCCTTGGCGGGCGCGCTCTACGGTGAGGCCGGGCTGGGCATCCACATCGCACTGACCAGCGTGCATGCGCTGATCCTGCTGTCCACGCTGACCATCCTGGTGGAACTCGACCTGGCGCGCGCCCGTGCCGCCCATGATGCCAGCGCCGGCCTGCTGCGCACGCTGCGCAACACCGTGCGCAACACGCTGATCCACCCGGTGGTGCTGCCGGTGCTGGCCGGCCTGCTGTGGAACGCCACCGGCTGGCCGCTGCCCGGCCCGCTGGACGAGACCCTGCAACTGCTGGGCACGGCGGTGGCGCCGCTGTGCCTGGTGCTGATCGGCATCACCCTGGCCTACACCGCTGGCCGCACGGTGTTTGGCGCGGTGCAAAGCGCGCTGCTGATCTCAGGGCTCAAGCTGCTGGTGCTGCCGGCCACGGTGCTGGCGGTGGCGCATTGGGGGCTGGGCCTGAGTGGCCTGCCGCTGCAGGTGGCGGTGATGATGGCCGCGCTGCCCACCGGCAGCAATGCGTTGATATTCGCCCAGCGCTACCGCAGCTTCGAGGCCGAGGCCACCACGTCAATAGTGCTGTCAACGCTGGGCTTTGTGCTGACGGCGCCGCTGTGGCTGGCGCTGTTGGTTGCCATCGGCTGAACCTCTCCCACGCCCTCGCGGAGCGAGGGCGGTTCGCCAGGCACAAACAGTCCGTCAGGACGGTTTGTGCCCGGGCTCACCCACCTGGGTGGGTCTGGCGCGGATCGTCGCCCACCGCGCTCGACATCACCTTGGCATCACCGCCGAAGGTGACTGAAAACACCTTGGGCACGCCGCTGTCGATGAAGCGCCAGTCCCAGATCTCCTCGTCGGGTTTGAGCGCGAAGCGCTGGGTCTTGGCCGGCTTGCCCAGCATCGCCCGCACCTCGTTCTTGCCCAGGCCAGGCAGCACCTTGGCAAAGTTGGCCGGCGTCAGCAATTGGCGCAGTGCGCTCATCTTGCCGTCGGCACCGATGGTGACAAGATAGTTGGTGCTGCCCTCGGGCTGGCGCGGGTACTCCATGATCTTGCTGCCGTCGGCCTTTTCGGTGATCGTTACCGGATCGCCGAATTGCTGGCGCACATCGGCCTCGCTGGCCACCCCTTCCTCCAGCTTTTCAATGCGTTTGGCGTCGCAGGCCACCAGCAGGGCGGCGCTGAGCAATAGCAGGGTCAAGACACGCATCGGGGGGCTCCTGGCAATCCTTGGACAGGCGGGATTCTGCCCGCCGGCGGCGGGCGCCATGCCCGACCTGGGGTGGGGCCGGGTCAGCGCTTTGGGCTTGCCGACAGCCAGTGCTGCAGCGCGGGCGCCAGGCCTTGCCAGCCCGGTGCCTCACCCGGGGCGGGGGGGCAGCGTGACCGCTGGCTGCCCCGCAGATGCCGCGCGCACCGCCAGCAGGGCTTGGGCGTGGGCCAGCAGGCGCGCCGTCACCGAGGCCGAGGTGTTCTCCTTGCGCAAATCGACCAGACGGTTGAGCGCCACGATGATCATCAGCACCACCGCCAGCAGCACCACCGCATTGGCCGCCGCCAGCGGGAACTGCAGGTAGGACGTCTGCACCTGGATCACCTTGCCGACCGACGCGATCTGCTGCCCGCCCATCACGCCGACGTCTGGCCGCAGCCTGAGGGCCCCAGCAGGCAGCAGTAGCTGCCGCCAACGACCTTCAGGTCGATGTGGTCAACCGCCACCGTGGCGCCGTAGCGCTTGACCAGTTACACCAGCTCAAGAGGCGGGGAGGCCATGCAGTCTCCAGTCGGGATCAGCACCGGGCTGCGCCAGCACCGCCCGATCTGGGAAAATCCGGCCATGACCCCCTCTGACATCCCCGCCTACATGGCCCATGTGGGCGTCGCTGCGCGCGCCGCCGCCGGCACCATGGCCGCAGCCTCCACAGCGGCCAAAAACCTGGCGCTGCGGGCGCTGGCAGGCCGGCTGCGTGACGGCGTTGCAGCGCTGGCCGAAGCCAATGAAATCGACCTGGCCGCCGGCCGCAGCGCCGGCCTGGCCGGCCCGCTGCTGGACCGCCTCAAGCTTGGCCCGGCGGTGATCGCGACGGTGGCCGAGGGCTGCGAGCAATTGGCCGCCATGCCCGACCCGGTGGGCGAGATCAGCGGCGTCAAGCGCCGGCCCTCAGGCATCAGCGTGGGCCAGATGCGGGTGCCGCTGGGCGTCTTTGGCATGGTCTACGAGAGCCGGCCCAACGTCACCATCGAGGCCGCCTGCCTCGCCATCAAGAGCGGCAATGCGGCCATCCTGCGCGGCGGCAGCGAGGCCCTGCACAGCAACCTGGCCTTGTGGGCGCTGGTGCAGGCCGCGCTGGTCGAGGCCGGCCTGCCGGCCGACGCGGTGCAACTGGTGCAGACCACTGACCGCGCCGCCGTGGGCCAGCTCATCACCATGCCGCAGTACGTGGACGTGATCATCCCGCGCGGCGGCAAGGGCCTGATTGAGCGCATCAGCGCCGAGTCCAAGGTGCCGGTGATCAAGCACCTGGACGGCAACTGCCATGTCTATGTCGATGCCGAGGTCGATATCGAGCAGGCGCTGGCAGTCACCGACAACGCCAAGACGCAGAAGTACAGCCCGTGCAACGCCGCTGAGTCGCTGCTGGTGCATGCCAGCCAGGCGGCGGCTTTTTTGCCGCGCATCGGCGCGATTTTTGCGGCCAAGGGTGTGGAGATGCGCTGCTGCCCGGCCAGCAAGGCCTGGCTAGCAAGCGTGCCGGGTGCGCTGCTGGCCGATGCCACCGAGGCCGATTGGTCCGCGGAATACCTGGCGCCGATCATCAGCATCAAGCAAGTGGACAGCCTGGACCAGGCGATTGCTCACATCAACCGCTACGGCTCGCACCACACCGATGCGATCCTGACGACCCGCCACCCGAATGCGATGCGCTTTCTGCGCGAGGTCGATTCAGCCAGCGTGATGGTCAATGCCAGCACCCGCTTTGCCGACGGTTTTGAGTACGGCCTGGGCGCCGAGATCGGCATCTCTACCGACAAGCTGCATGCCCGCGGGCCGGTCGGGCTGGAGGGCCTGACGTCGCTGAAATGGATCGTGCTGGGGCAGGGCGAGGTGCGTGGGTGAGCGATTCACGGACGGCGCTGGTGCTGTTCTCGGGCGGCCAGGATTCCACCGCCTGCCTGGCCTGGGCCCTGGAGCGTTATGCGCTGGTCGAGACCGTTGGCTTTGACTACGGCCAGCGCCACCGCATCGAGCTGGAATGCCGGCTGACGGTGCGCCAGCAAATCACCGAGCACTTCCCGCGTTGGGCGGCGCGGCTGGGCCCCGACCACCTGCTGGACCTGGCGCTGCTGGGCCGCTTGTCCGACAGCGCCTTGACGGCCGAGCGCGCCATCGAGCTGGCCGCCAACGGCCTGCCCAACACCTTTGTGCCGGGGCGCAACCTGTTGTTCCTGGCCTTTGCCGCCACCCTGGCCTACCGGCGCAGCGCCAGCGTGCTGGTGGGCGGGATGTGCGAGACCGACTACTCGGGCTACCCCGATTGCCGCGACAACAGCCTCAAGGCGATGCAGGTGGCGTTGTCACTGGGGCTGGATGCGCCGATGGTGGTCGAGACGCCCCTGATGTGGCTCAGCAAGGCCCAGACCTGGGCCTTGAGCGCTGCGCTGGGCGGGCCCGCGCTCACCGAGCTGATCGTCGAACACACCCACACCTGCTACCTGGGCCAGCGTGGCCTGCGCCACCCCTGGGGCCATGGTTGCGGCACCTGCCCCGCCTGCTTGCTGCGGGCGGCCGGCCACAGCGCCTGGCTGGCAGGGGCATGACCGTCGACCTGTTGTCCTGGCTGCCTTGGCTGGCGGCGCTGGTGGTGCTGGGCCTGTGGAT
>JANLZT010000171.1:0-2343 GCA_031366465.1 Betaproteobacteria bacterium
GTGCTCGGCAATTTGCTGGGCTTGCCGGGTTTCAGCCACGAGACATCCGAGGCCTTGCGCGCCGAGGCGCTGGGCGACCTGGCGGGCCTGGCCAAGCGGCTGGACAACAGCAGCGCCGCGTCGGTGGTGGCGTCTTTGGCCGCGTCATTGGCAACCGCAGCCCCCACCGCCGGCCTGCAGCGCATTGCCGATGTGCCCATCTACAGCGCCGATGCGCTGGTGCGCCGCGCCGCTTCACTGCAGCTCACAGCCGATGCCCACGCGCCGGTGGCAAGCCTGCCGTCCGCGCTGTGGCAGGCCTTGGGCTTGCAGGCCGGTGACCGCGTGCGGGTGGCCCAGGGCGCTGCCCAAACGGTGCTGCCGGCCCGCCACGATGCCAGCCTGGCCCCGAATGTGGTTCGGGTGCCGGCCGGCCATGCCGACACCGCGCTGCTGGGCGCGATGTTTGGTGGCTTGACCGTGGACAAGGCCTGACCATGATCGACCAGTTCAATCAGTACGGCGGATCGGTGTTTGGCGGTCTGCTCTGGCCGGTGCTGTGGAACCTGATCAAGATCGTGGTGGTGGTGTTGCCGCTGCTGGGTTGCGTGGCCTACCTCACTTTGTGGGAGCGCAAGGCCATCGGCTGGACCCAGATCCGCCCTGGCCCCAACCGGGTCGGCCCCTACGGCCTGCTCACCCCCATCGCCGATGCGGTCAAGCTGATCTTCAAAGAAATCATCCGCCCCACCGCCGCGCACAAGGGCCTGTTCTTCCTGGGGCCGGTGATGACCATCATGCCGGCGCTGGCGGCCTGGGCGGTGGTGCCCTTCGGCCCCGAGGTTGCGCTGGCCAATGTCAATGCCGGCCTGCTGTTCTTGATGGCCATCACCTCATTGGAGGTCTACGGCGTGATCATTGCCGGCTGGGCGTCCAACTCCAAATACGCATTTTTGGGCGCGCTGCGGGCCTCAGCCCAGATGGTCAGCTACGAGATCGCAATGGGCTTTGCGCTGGTGGTGGTGCTGATGGTGGCCGGCTCACTCAACATGACCGACATCGTGATGGGCCAGGCCAAGGGCATGATGGCCAATGCCGGCCTGGGATTCTTGTCCTGGAACTGGCTGCCGCTGTTCCCGATCTTCATCGTCTATTTCATCTCGGGCCTGGCCGAGACCAACCGCCACCCCTTCGACGTGGTGGAGGGTGAATCCGAGATCGTTGCCGGCCACATGATCGAGTATTCGGGCATGTCGTTTGCGATGTTCTTCCTGGCCGAATACGCCAACATGATTCTGGTGTCGATGTTGTGCGTGCTGCTGTTCCTGGGCGGCTGGCTCAGCCCATTTGCCGTGCTCAACTTCATCCCCGGCTGGATCTGGCTGGCCGCCAAGGTGTTTGTGGTGGTGACGATGTTCCTTTGGGTGCGGGCCACCTTTCCACGCTACCGCTATGACCAGATCATGCGCCTGGGCTGGAAGATCTTCATCCCCATCACGCTGATCTGGCTGGTGGTGGTGGGCCTGTGGATGCAGACCCCCTTCAACATCTGGAAGTGAAATGATGCCCCCACGCTCACTTTGTTCGCTGCCCCTAGGCCCTGCAAAGGGCCTCTCCGAGTCCTTGGGGGCGCAGGCCTCCTTTGGGGCGGCCCGGCAGAAAGCCTGACATGGCCCACGCAACCCAATCATTCGGCGGCTTCCTCTCCAGCTTCATGCTGCTGGAGTTGCTCAAGGGCATGAAGCTCACCGGAAAATACTTCTTCGCCAAGAAGATCACGGTGCAGTTTCCGGAGGAGAAAACCCCGCAAAGCCCGCGCTTCCGCGGCTTGCACGCCTTGCGCCGTTATGAGAATGGCGAAGAGCGCTGCATTGCCTGCAAGCTGTGCGAGGCGGTTTGCCCGGCGCTGGCCATCACCATCGAGAGCGAGGTGCGTGACGACGGTAGCCGCCGCACCACCCGCTACGACATCGATTTGACCAAATGCATCTTCTGCGGCTTCTGCGAAGAAAGCTGCCCGGTCGATTCGATTGTCGAGACCCATATCTTTGAATACCACGGCGAGAAACGCGGCGACCTGTACTTCACCAAGGACATGCTGCTGGCGGTGGGCGACCGCTATGAGGCCGAGATCGCCGCCAACAAGGAGGCCGACGCCAAATATCGCTGAGCGTCTCTTTCAGGGCCCGCACCTGGCAAACAGCCGGGGCCGGCAGGAGGAGGGCAGCGCGGTATGGATCGCGGCAACAAGATGACCACCACAGGCGCACTTTTCTATTTCTTTGCAGCAGTGATGCTGTTTGCTGCATTCCGTGTGATCACGGCCCGCAGCACGGTGCACGCCGCCCTCTACCTGGTGCTGGC
>JANLZT010000190.1:0-7046 GCA_031366465.1 Betaproteobacteria bacterium
TCGGCGAGTTGCTGGTCCTTGTTCAGCGTGGACGGCTGGAACTCGGCGTCGATCCACTTCTTCGCAGCCGCTTCATCGGCCCACGCGCCCTGGCCCAGGGCCAGTGCGGCTGCGGCTGTGGTGGCCGCTCTCGCCACGGCATTCAAGCGCAATTTCATGATGTCTGTCTCCTGAAGATCTTCCCGTTGATGAAGCAACACGCGGCTGGGAAGGGGTGGCCGCGCGTCTTTAAAAAGCTCAACCTTTTCGCAAGATGAACCCGAGCAACAGCATCGAGGCGACGAAGCTGATCCAGATCGAAGGCTCCTGCGCGAGGCCGAACCACGCGATCATCTTTTCGCTGACCGCCACGAACGCGAGGTTCACATAGGCGGCCGCCATCAGCCCGATGAAGAGCCGGTCGCCCCGCGTCGTGATGATGGGCAGGAAGCCCTTGCGCGCCACCGTGGGCGATTTCATCTCCCACACGGTCATGCCCGCGAGCATCAGCACGATGCAGCAGAAGAACACCGCCACCGGTGTGGTCCACGCCATCCAAGCGAACATCAGACTCTCCCCATCGCAAAACCTTTTGCGATGTAGTGGCGAACGAACCAGATCACGATCGCGCCGGGCACGATGGTCAGCACGCCCGCCGCTGCCAGCACGCCCCAGTCCATGCCCGACGCACTGACGGTGCGCGTCATCACCGCGACGATCGGCTTGGCGTTGACGCTGGTCAACGTGCGCGCCATCAGCAGCTCGACCCAGCTGAACATGAAGCAGAAGAAGGCCGCCACGCCCACTCCGGCCTTGATGAGGGGGATGAAGATGGTGACAAAAAAGCGCGGGAAACCGTAGCCGTCGATGTAGGCCGTCTCGTCGATCTCGCGCGGGATACCGCTCATGAAGCCCTCCAGGATCCACACCGCCAGCGGCACATTGAACAGCAGATGGGCCAGCGCCACCGCGATGTGGGTGTCCATCAGGCCCAGCGTGGTGTAGAGCTGGAAGAAGGGCAGCAAGAACACCGCCGGCGGCGTCATGCGGTTGGTCAGCAGCCAGAAGAACACATGCTTGTCGCCCAGGAAGCTGTAACGCGAGAAGGCATAGGCCGCAGGCAGCGCCACCGTCAGCGAGATCACGGTGTTGATGGCCACGTAGATCATCGAGTTGATATAGCCCGAGTACCAGCTCTCATCGGTGAGGATGGTGCGGTAGTGGTCGAGCGTGAAGTCGCGCGGCCACAGGCTGAACACCGACAAAATCTCGTTGTTGGTCTTGAACGACATGTTGACCATCCAGTACACCGGCAGCAGGGCGAACACCAGGTACAGCGCGAGGAACAAGCTGCGCTTCTTGAATCGGCGTTCATCCATGACGACCCCCAAGGCGCCGCGCGCCGCCCCCCCAAGGGGGAGTGCCTGTCTTGTGGCGGCTCGGCGACAGGCTAAGCATGGCCCACCTCCGCAGACTTGTCCGCCGTGCCCACCCGCTGCATCCAGTTGTAGAGGATGAAGCTGAGCAGCAGGATGATGAGGAAATAAATCAGCGAGAAGGCCGCCGCCGGGCCCAGGTCAAACTGGCCCACCGCTTTTTGAGTGAGGTACTGGCTCAGGAAGGTGGTGGCATTGCCGGGGCCGCCGCCGGTCAGCACAAAGGGCTCGGTGTAGATCATGAAGCTGTCCATGAAGCGCAGCAGCACCGCGATCACCAGCACGCCGCGCAGCTTGGGCAGCTGGATGTAGCGCAACACCGCCAGCTTGCTGGCGCCGTCGATGCTGGCGGCCTGGTAGTAGGCATCGGGAATGGCGCGCAGGCCGGCAAAGCACAGCAGCGCCACCAGCGGCGTCCAGTGCCAGACGTCCATCAGCAGCACCGTCAGCCAGGCTTGCGTGGGGTTGCCGGTGTAGCTGTACTCGATGCCCAGCGCGGCCAGCGTGGCGCCCATCAGGCCGATGTCGGTGCGGCCGAAGATCTGCCAGATGGTGCCCACCACATTCCAGGGGATCAGCAGCGAGATGGCGATGGTCACCAGCACCGCGCTGGACTGCCAGCCCTTGGCCGGCATCGCCAGCGCCAGCGCGATGCCCAGCGGGATCTCCACCGCCAGCACCGCCAGCGAGAAACTGATCTGGCGCAGCAGCGCGCCTTGCAGGTCGTCGTCGCGCATCACCGCCTTGAACCACTCGGTGCCGACAAACACCCGGCGCTCGGGCGAGATGATGTCCTGCACCGAGTAGTTGACCACCGTCATCAAGGGCAGGATGGCCGAGAAGGCCACGCACAGGAGCACCGGCAGGATCAGGAACCAGGCCTTCTGGTTGACGGGTTTCATGCGCTCACCTCAGGGGTTTGGGGCACTGACGCGACCAGCAGGTCGTCGACATAGAAGCAGGTGTGCGGGCCCAGCACCGTCAGCCAGACGGTCTGGCCGGGGGTCGGCACCGCTGCCCGCGGGCTCAGGCGGGCGCGCAGCGTGGTGGCCGCATCGCCGCTGCCGACCACGGCGGTGACCAGCCAGTAGGTGCCGATGTCCTGGGCCTGGGTCACCCGTGCCGGCACCGCACCGGCCGCGCCGGCTGGCGCCAGGCTGAGGTACTCGGGCCGGATGCCCAGCCGCAGCGCGCCGCTGGCCAGCGGCGGCAGCGGGCCGTTGGCCAGCACCGGGCAGCCGGCCACCCGCAGGCCCCCATCGCCGCCATCACCGCCATCACCGCCACGTTCGGCCGGCAGGAAGTTCATGCCCGGTGAACCGATGAAATGGCCGACAAAGCTGTGCTGCGGCCGCTCGAACAGGTCGGACGCGCTGCCGATCTGCACCGCCCGGCCGCGGGTCATCACCACCACCTGGTCGGCAAAGGTCAGGGCCTCGACCTGGTCGTGCGTCACGTAGACCAGGGTGAGCTTGAGTTCATGGTGGATCTGCTTCAACTTGCGGCGCAGTTGCCACTTGAGGTGGGGGTCGATCACGGTCAGGGGCTCGTCGAACAGCACCGCCGACACATCCTCGCGCACCAGGCCGCGGCCGAGCGAGATCTTCTGCTTGGCATCGGCCGCCAGGCCGGCGGCGCGCTGGTCGAGCTGGCCACTCAGCTCCAGCATCTCGGCGATCTTGCCCACCCGCTGGGCAATCTTGGCGGCCGCCACGCCGCGGTTGCGCAGCGGGAAGGCCAGGTTCTCGGCCACCGTCATGGTGTCGTAGATCACCGGGAACTGGAACACCTGGGCGATGTTGCGCTGCTGCGGCGTCTTGCTGTTCATCACCACGCCGTCAAACTTGACGCTGCCCTGGGACGGCGTGACCAGGCCCGAGATGATGTTGAGCAGGCTGGTCTTGCCGCAGCCCGACGGGCCCAGCAGTGCGTAGGCGCCACCGTCCTCGAAGCTCATCCTCAGCGGCAGCAGCGCGTAGTCGCTGTCTTGCTGCGGCTGGGGCTTGTAGCTGTGCGCCAGGTCGAGATCGATGCGGGCCATGTCAACCCCGGTTGAGCGGCGCGGGCGCCTGCAGCAGCGCCCCATCGGCGCCAAAGCGGTAGACCTGGGCTGGGTCGAAGTAGAGCGTGATCGCCGCACCCAGGTCAAAGAAGTGCACGCCGGTGAGCTGGGCCACCAGTTCACCCGCGGCGGTGGCCACATGCACAAAGGTGTCTGAGCCCGAGATCTCGGCCAGCTCCACCGTGCCGGGCAGCGCCAGGTCATGTGGGCCGGGCCGCAGCCGCAGTGCCGACGCACGCAGGCCCAGCGTGGTCTCGGGCTGCAGCGTGGCCGGGCCCAGGCCGGGCGCGCCGCCGGGCAGCAGGTTCATCGGCGGATCGCTGAAGGCACGCGCCACCCGGATCGACGCCGGGCGGTGGAAGACGTCGGCGGTCGGGCCGTATTGCAGCAGTTCACCGGCGTCCATCACGGCGGTCCAGCCGCCCAGCAGCAAGGCCTCGGTGGGCTCGGTGGTGGCATACACCACGGTGGACTGGCCCAGGCCGAACAGCGCCGACAGCTCGTCGCGCAGCTCCTCGCGCAGCTTGTAGTCGAGGTTGACCAGCGGCTCGTCCAGCAGCATCAGCGGGGCGTCCTTGATGAGTGCCCGGGCCAGCGCCACGCGCTGCTGCTGGCCGCCCGACAGCTCGGCCGGCAGGCGTTGCAAAAAGGGCTCGATGTGCAGTTTCTCGGCCAGCGCCTGCACCTTTTGGGCGATGGCCGGCTTGTCCAGCCCGCCGCGCAATTTGAGCGGCGACGCGATGTTGTCGAACACCGTCATCGACGGGTAGTTGATGAACTGCTGGTAGACCATCGCCACATTGCGCTGGCGCACCGGCAGGCCGGTGACGTCCTGGCCGTCCACCGCCACCCGGCCGTGGCTGGGCACGTCCAGGCCGGCCATCAGCCGCATCAAGGTGGTCTTGCCGGCCTGGGTGGCGCCCAGCAGCACCGTCACCGTGCCGGGCCGCAGGGCCAGGCTCAAGGGGTAGAGGTGGGTGGCCGCCCCCACCCGGTGTGCAAGGCGGTCCAGGGTCAGTTGCATGGGGTGGTCGTGACGGGCTGGCAGGGGGTTTCAGGGCAGTGGCTGGCCCACCATTGGGCCACTTGCTGGCGTTGCGCGGCGTTGTAGTGCAGGCCCAGCTTGCTGCGGCGCCACAGCACATCGTCGGCGCTGCGGGCCCACTCTTGCTGGTGCAGGTAGTGCAGCTCCACCTCGAACAGCCCCGGCGCCACCTCGGCCCCCAGGGCCTGGCCGCTCGATGCGCTCAACCCGCCGAACCCGCCCAACCCACCCAACAGCTGATCGACGCGGCTGCCGTAGGCCCGGGCCCAGCGCGCCAGCAAGGGCGGCGGCAATCTGGGGTGGCGCTGCGCCAGCTTGGCGATGAAGCGCGCGATGTCGGCATCCGGCCGCGTGGGCGGGCCAATCCAGGCCGACAAATCACCGCCCGGCAGCAGCGCCGATGCGGTCCAGGCCGGGCGCCGCTCACCCAGGCGCTGCACCAGCGCATCGGCGGCCTCTTCGGCCAGCTTGCGAAAGGTGGTGATCTTGCCGCCCCAGACCGACAACAGCGGCGCCGCGTTTGGCCCCCCAGGCGCTGCGCGCCGCCCCCCCGAGGGGGAGTGCCCGCCTTGGGGCGGCCCGGCGGCGGGCGGCGCGTCATCAAACGCCAGCAGGTAGTCCCGCGTCACCGCCGAGGCAGCGCCCGACTCATCGTCGAGCAAGGGCCGCACGCCGGAATACGACCACACCACATCGCCGGCCAGCACCGGCTTGGCAAAGTAGCGGCTGGCCTGCTCGCACAGATAGGCCGTCTCGTCGGCATCGATGCGGGCACTGTCGGGCGCACCGGCTATCTCGACATCGGTGGTGCCGATCAACGTGAAATCGCCCTCGTAGGGGATCGCAAAGATGATGCGCTTGTCGGGGTTCTGGAAGATGTAGGCGTGGTCATGCTCGAACAGCTTCCTGACCACGATGTGGCTGCCCTTGACCAGGCGCAGCGAGCGCGCGCTCTGCACCTGGGCCCGGTCACGCAGGAACTCGCCCGTCCAGGGGCCGGCGGCGTTGACCAGCGCCCGTGCCTGCACCTCCAGGGCCGCGCCGCCCGCCGGCTGCAGCCTGGCGCGCCAGCCCTGGGCGTTGCGCTGGGCCTGCTCGCAGCGGGTGCGGGTGAGGATGGTGGCACCTCGGGCGGCGGCGTCCAGCGCGTTCAGCACCACCAGCCGGGCGTCATCGACCCAGCCGTCGCTGTAGACAAAGCCCTTGGTGTAGTGGGCCTTGAGCGGGGCGCCCACGGCGTGGCGGCGCAGGTTGACGGTGGTGCTGGCGGGCAGCCATTCGCGCCTGGCCAGGTGGTCATACAGGAACAACCCGGCGCGCACCATCCACACCGGCCGCATCGACGGATCGTGCGGCATCACAAAGCGCAGCGGCCACATGATGTGCGGCGCGCTCTTGAGCAAGCGCTCGCGCTCGGCCAGGGCCTTGCGCACCAGGCTGAACTGGTAGTACTCCAGGTAGCGCAGGCCGCCGTGGATCAGCTTGGTGGACGACGACGAGGTGTGGCGCGCCAGGTCGTCCTGCTCGCACAAGATCACCGAGAAGCCCCGGCCGGCCAGATCGCGGGCGATGCCGGCGCCATTGATGCCGCCACCCACCACCAGCACGTCGCAGGACAGCGGCGGCGCCGCAAGCGGGACGGGTTGCGGCACGGGCTGCGGCACTGAGAGCGGCGTGGAGTGTGGCGGAGACAGCGACATGGAGGTCGGTTCGAGGCGGCGATTTCAATTTCGCTTTTGTTCGATTGAGTTCGTTTGTAGCCCATTCTTGTTCGATCCACAAGCCGGATATCCCTGAGCGACGGCCACAGCGGATCGCGTACGCTGGCGCCCAAACCGACCCTGCCTAGCGCCGTGACCGACCTGATCCCCAACCCGCGCCAGGCCGGCGTGCTGAGCACCGTGCGTGAGCAGGGGTCGGTCACGGTGGAGGCGTTGGCCGAGCGCTTTGGCGTGACGCTGCAGACGGTGCGGCGCGACGTCAAGCTGCTGGCCGAGGCCGGGCTGCTGGCGCGCTTTCACGGTGGCGTGCGGCTGCCGGCCAGCACCACCGAGAACATCGCCTACCGGGCGCGCCAGGCGCTCAACGACCAGGCCAAGCGGCAAATCGCCCAGGCGGTGGCGGCCCGGGTGCCCGAGGGCTGCAGCCTGATCCTCAACATCGGCACCACCACCGAGGCGGTGGCGCGCGCCTTGCTGGCCCACCGCGGCCTGCGGGTGATCACCAACAACCTCAACGTGGCGGCCATCCTGAGCGACAACCCCGACTGCGAGGTGATCGTGGCCGGCGGCCTGGTGCGCCCGCGCGACCGCGCCATCATCGGCGAGGCCACGGTCGAGTTCATGGCCCAGTTCCGGGTTGACATCGGGCTGATCGGCATCTCGGGCATCGAGGCCGACGGCACGCTGCGCGACTTTGACGTGCGCGAGGTCAAGGTGGCGCAGGCCATCATCCGCGCCAGCCGGCAGGTCTGGCTGGCCGCCGACCACAGCAAGTTCAACCGCCCGGCGATGGTGGAGGTGGG
>JANLZT010000313.1:0-3308 GCA_031366465.1 Betaproteobacteria bacterium
GTGGTGGTGCTGATGGAGCATGTGGCGCGCAAGAAAGACGGCGGTTTCGATCTGAAGATCCTGCCCGCCTGCACCCTGCCGCTCACCGGGGTGGGGGTGGTCAACCTCATCATCACCGACCTGGCGGTGCTGGACGTCACCCCGCAGGGTTTGAAGGTGGTGGAGCTGGCGCCCGGCGTGACCCGCGAGGAGCTGCAAGCCAAGACCGGCGTGGCGCTGCAGTGAACTGAGAGGCGGCGCCCGGCCCGGCTGGGCCGGCGCTCACAGATCCTCGATGCGCTGCTGCGGGAAGGTGTCCCAGCCCAGGCAGCCCGGGCATTGCCAGAAATGGCGCTGGGCCTCGAAGCTGCAAGCCGCGCAGCGGTAGCGCTGCAGCGGCCGGGCGGCGCGGGCCACCGCATCGCGGGCGCTCAGTTGCGCTGTCTCGGGCCAGGTCTGGCGCGGGCTGTCCAGCAAGGCCATCGTCGCCGACAGGCTGGGCTGGGCCTGCAGCAGGGCCAGCAGCCGGTCGGGTGCGTCGGCCGGTGACTGGCCTGTGCCGGCGGCGCTGTCGAGTGCGGCCAGCGCGCGCAGCAGGTCGATGTCGGGCTGCTGGGTGAACAGTGCTGTCAGAACCTGGCGGGCAAGCAAGGCTTGACCGGCGGCCAGGGCGCAGGCCACAAAGTCGGCCGACAGACGGGCAAAGACCGGCGGATTGCGCAGGCGCAACTCGGCCCAGGCTGCCATTGCGCCCGCCGCATCGCCCACCCGGCCCAGCCGCTGGGCCCGTTGCACCCAGGGCCTTGCGGCGCCGGGTGCGGCGGCGCTGGCCTGGTCCAGCAGCGCGGCTGCGGCGGCGCGGTCGCCCTGGTCGTCGGCCACTTGCGCCAGCTCGCAGTGGTAGTGGGCCAGGCGGGTGGCGAACGAGCCCGTGCCGGCTTGCTCCAGGTGCTGCGCCACGCCGATGGCGGCCTGCCAATCGCGTGAGCGCTCGGCCAGGCTGAGCAGTGCCAGCCGCGCTTCGGTCTCGAAGGGCGTGCCCGCCAGGGCGCGGAAGGCCTCCTCGGCGCGGTCGAACAGGCCGGCCTTCATGAAGTCCTGGGCCAGCGCGTGCTGGGCCCGTTGGCGGTCCTGGGCGCCCAGGTCGGCACGCTGCAGCAGGTGCTGGTGCACCCGCACGGCGCGCTCGAACTCACCGCGGCGGCGAAACAGATTGCCCAGCGCAAAGTGCAACTCGCTGGTGTCGGGGTCGGCCTGCACCGCCTCGATGAAGGCATCGATGGCCTTGTCGGTCTGCTCGTTGAGCAGCAGGTTCAGGCCCTTGAAGTAGGCCTTGGGCGCTTGGCGGTCGCTGCGTCGCCATTGCCGCAGGTCAAAGCGCGACGCCGCCCAGCCCAGCATGAAGACCACCGGCAAGGCCACCAGCAAGCCAAGCAGCAGGCTGGCGCTGTCAACTTCCATCAGAAAAGACCCCAGCCGGGCCACCAGGCGCTGTCACAGGCCCTCTCGCGGCGGGTGCTCGGGCCCGATCTCGGTGGTGGCCTGGGCGGGGCTGTCGCCGGCCGGGCGTTTGGGTGGTGGCGGCGCTGGCGTCAGCCGGCGTGCCACGCGCCGGTGCCGCCACCAGCTAGGCACCATCGCCAGCACCCCGAGTGCGGTGCCGCTGGCAAAGGCCACCAGCACCACGATCACCATCGGCGCCGTCCATTGCGCGCCAAAGAACCAATGCACCACCACCGCTTGCTCGTTGTTGAGCGCAAAGGCGAACAGGGTGAAAAAGAGGAAGAGCCGCAGGGCCCAGAACATCACGCGCATCGTGGGGCCATTCTACGGACGCGCACTGCCGGCCTGGCCCGGCCTTGCAGCGGCACGATGGGCCCGCCCTGGCATGCAAAAAGGCCCCGCAGGGCCTTGGGTGAAACGGGGCGGGGGGCAAGAGCGATCACGCTGCCGGCGGTGCCTCATCGGCCGGCAAACGCGCGTCCACCGACTCGCGCAGCGCCTTGCCCGGCTTGAAGTGCGGCACCAGCTTCTCGGGGATGGTGACCTTCTCGCCGCTGCGCGGGTTGCGGCCCAGCCGCGGCGGCCGCCGGTTGATCGAGAAGCTGCCAAAACCACGGATCTCGATGCGGTGGCCACGCGCCAGCGCGTCGCTCATCGCGTCCAGAATGGTCTTGACCGCGAACTCGGTGTCGCGCTGTGTCAGCTGGGCAAAACGTTCGGCCAGCTGGTTCACCAGATCACTGCGGGTCATGGAGATGGCGTTTGCGGTGCACTTGGGCCGACATCGGAGAACTGGCAAGCAAGCAAGCGGGCGAGCAAGCAAGCAGCAAGGGGGCCGGCTGGCGTGACGCCGGCCGGCCCGGGGCCGTGCTGCTTATTCCCGGTTGTCCAGCTTGGCGCGCAGCAAAGCGCCCAGGCTGGTGGTGCCGGCGTTTTCACGCTCGCTGGTCTGCGACAGCCGGGTCATCTGCTCTTGCTGGTCGGCCGCATCCTTGGCCTTGAGCGACAGCTGGATCGAACGCGCCTTGCGGTCGACGTTGATGATCATCACGCTGACTTCATCGCCCTCTTTCAGCAAGTTGCGGGCATCTTCCACCCGGTCCCGGCTGAGCTCGGACGCCCGCAGATAGCCGGTGACATCGTCATTGAGCTGGATTTCAGCGCCACGCGGGTCCACCGTCTTGACCTTGCCGTTGACCAGTGCACCGCGATCATTGATCGAGGTGTAGTTGGCAAACGGGTCACCGTCGAGCTGCTTGATACCCAGGCTGATGCGCTCACGCTCGACATCGATGGCCAGCACCAGGGCTTCGACTTCCTGGCCCTTTTTGTAGTTGCGCACCGCCGCTTCGCCGGTCTCGTGCCAGGACAGGTCGGACAAATGCACCAGGCCGTCGATGCCCGAGGCCAGGCCCACGAACACGCCAAAGTCGGTGATCGACTTGATCGGGCCCTTGACCTTGTCGCCCCGGTGCACGGTGCCGCTGAACTCTTCCCACGGATTGGCCTTGCACTGCTTCATGCCCAGGCTGATGCGGCGCTTGTCCTCGTCGATCTCCAGCACCATGACCTCGACCTCGTCGCCCAGCGCCACGATCTTGGCCGGGGCCACGTTCTTGTTGGTCCAGTCCATTTCGGACACATGCACCAGGCCTTCGATGCCGGGTTCGATCTCGACAAACGCACCGTAGTCGGCGATGTTGGTGACCTTGCCGAACAGCCGGGTGCTGCTGGGGTAGCGGCGCGACACACCGTGCCACGGGTCATCGCCCAGCTGCTTGATGCCCAGCGAGACACGGTTCTTCTCGGCGTCGAACTTCAGCACC
>JANLZT010000331.1:0-3855 GCA_031366465.1 Betaproteobacteria bacterium
GCCAGCCTGGGCGCCGTGGCCGGCCTGCTGGCGCACCGGCTGGGCCTGCGCCGCAGCCTGCGTTTCGGGCTGGGCGCATTGGCCCTGGGTGGCCTGGGTGGGGCCCTGGCGCAGGGCGCACCGGGCTTGCTGGGCTGGCGCCTGCTGGAGGCCGCGGGCTACCTGGGTGTGATCGTCAGCGCGCCGGTGTTGATGGCCCACCACTGCGGCCACCTGGCTGCCGATCACGACCCCGCCAGCGGCAGCCACCCGACCCCTGCCGTCGGCCCGCACACCCAGGCCCTGGCGTTGGCCTTGTGGAGCACCTTTGTGCCGGTCGGCCTGGCCCTGGGGGCCTGGGCCAGCGCTGGCTTGGCGGCTGCGGCGGGCGGCGTCCTGGGCTGGCGCGGGGCGATGGTGGTGGTCGGCTGCGTGGCGGCGCTGCTGTGGCTGGTGGTCTGGCGCACACCCCTGCCGGCGGCGGCTGAGGCGCCGGCCCAGCAGCCGCTGGGCGCCCCGCCGTTGCCTGGCCTGGGCCCCGCCGCCTGGTGTCTGGCGCTGGCCTTTGGTGGGTTTGCGCTGTTCGCGGTCGGCTTGCTGGGCCTGCTGCCCAGCCTGCTGGTGACCGAAGGCGGCTTGTCGGCCGCCGACGCCGGCCGCTGGACGGCCCTGGCCTCACTGTCGGCGGTGCCGGGCAGCGCGGCGGCGGCCCTGCTGCTGCGCCGGGGTGGCCTCTTGCGCTGGCCGATGCTGCTGTCGCTGGGCCTGCCGGCGCTGCTGCTGGTCGGGGTGTTCAGGCCGGCGCCCGCCATCGGCGTGGCGATCGGGCTGGCCATCGCCATCAATCTGCTGGGCGGTGTGTTTGCCGGCCTGGCCTTTGCGTTGCTGCCGGTGGTGGCCGGTAGCGCTGGCCGCATGGTGCGGGCCAACGGCCTGCTGGCGCAATGCGGGGCCTCGGGCTCTTTGCTCGGGCCGCCGTTGATGGCCGCCTGTGTGCAAGCCGCCGGTTGGCCGGCTGCGGCGCTGCTGGGTGGGCTGGTGACGGTGCTGGCGCTGCCATTGGCCTGGCGGGCCGTCACCTGGGCGGCCTCAGCCGCCGAGCGTGGCCACGGCCAGGCAGGCCACCCGCTGGCTTGAGGCGCTGGCCGCGGCCGCTGCCAAGGGCAGCAGGTGCGGCGCCTGCTGGCGGCAGCGGTCCATCACGATGGGGCAGCGGGTGTGGAAGGCGCAGCCCGACGGCGGGTTGATGGGCGACGGCAGCTCGCCCTGCAGGATGATGCGCTGGCGCCGCAGCGCCGGGTCCACCGTGGGTGTGGCCGACAGCAGGGCCTGGGTATAAGGATGCTGCGGGTTGTTGAATATCGCCTCGCGCGGGCCGTGCTCGACCACCCGGCCCAGGTACATCACCATCACCTCGTCGGCCACATGGCGCACCACGCCCAGGTCGTGCGAGATGAAGACATAGGCCACCCCAAGCGCCTGCTGCAGGTCCACCAGCAGGTTGAGCACCTGGGCCCGGATCGACACATCCAGCGCCGACACCGGCTCGTCCAGCACCAACACTTTGGGTTTGAGCATCAGCGCCCGGGCGATGGCGATGCGCTGACGTTGGCCGCCCGAGAACATGTGCGGCCAGCGGCCGAAATGCTCGTCGCGCAGGCCCACTTGGCGCAGCATGGCGCGGGCGGCGGCCTCGCGCTCGGCGGCGTCCGTCAGGCCGTTGACCCGCAGCGGCTCCATCAGCGCCGCGCCCACGGTCTGGCGCGGGTTGAGCGAGCCATAAGGGTTCTGGAACACGATCTGCACCAGGCGGCGCAATTGCGCCCGCTGAGGCGCGGGCAATTGGGCGGCAGCGGCCACGTCGGCACCATTGATCAGCAAACGGCCCTGGGTGGGCGGCTCGATCATCGTCAGCAAGCGGGCCAGGGTGCTCTTGCCGCAGCCCGATTCACCGACCACCGCAAAGGTCTGGCCGGCCCGCACCGAGAACGACACCCCGGCCAGCGCCTTGACCATGGCCGGCGCCGCGAACAGGCCGCGCCGCACCGGGTAGTGGCGGTGCAGGTCGTCGGCCTGCAACACCGGCGTGCCGGTGTTGCCAGGGTCGTCTGCGTCAGGCTGGGCGGTTTGGGTCATTCGGTGTTTGAAAATGAACTAACGCCAGCTTGTCACCTTGTCACCAGCTTGTCGCCAGCTTGTCGCCAACCTGTCGCCAACTCGTCGCCGGTGGGTGGATCTTGGGCCGGCACCGCCTGGCCGTGGCGCAGCGGGGTGAAGCACAGGGCCCGGCCCAGCGCGGCGCTGGCCGGTGGGGGCGAGGCCTGGCATTGCGCGGTGGCGAAGCCGCAGCGCGGCGCAAACAGGCAGCCGGGCGGGCGGTCGAACTGGCCTGGTACCAGGCCCGGGATGGCGGCCAGGCGCTTGCCGTGGGCCTGCTCGGGCAGGGCCGCCAGCAACGCGGCGGTGTAGGGGTGGTGGGGGTCGGCAAACAAGTCAGCGGCGCGGGCTGATTCGACCTGCCGGCCGGCGTATTGCACCAGCACCCGGTCGGCGGTCTCGGCCACCACGCCCAGGTCGTGGGTGATCAGCACCAGCGCCATGCCACCGGGGCGGGCCGAGCTGCCGGCACTGCCGCGCCGCAGCGACAGCAGCAGATCGAGTATCTGGGCCTGGATCGTCACGTCCAGCGCGGTGGTGGGCTCGTCGGCGATCAGCAGCCGGGGCTGGCAGGCCAGCGCCATCGCGATCATCACGCGCTGGCACATGCCGCCCGACAACTGGTGCGGGAAGGCGCTGGCGCGGCGCGCCGGGTCGGGGATGCCCACCAACTCCAGCAGCTCGATCACGCGGCTTTTGCGCGCGGCGCGGCCCAGGCCCAGGTGGGCGGCCAGCGATTCGCCGATCTGCCAGCCCACGGTGAAGCAGGGGTTGAGCGAGGACATCGGCTCTTGAAACACCATCGCGATGTCGCGGCCGATCAGCGCCCGGCGCTGCTTGGGCGACAGCGCGCGCAAGTCCTGGCCGTCGAAGGCCAGGCGCTCGGCCGTGACAGTGGCCGTCCACGGCAGCAGGCCCATGACGGCCAGCATCGCCACCGACTTGCCCGAGCCCGATTCACCGACGATGGCCAGCACCTCATCGGCCTCGACCTGCAGGTCCACACCGTCGACGGCGGTGAAGGCGCCGCCCCGGGTGGCAAAACGCACCGTCAGGCCGCGGACGTCGAGCAAGGGCTGGCTCATGATCGGCGCATCTTCGGGTCCAGCGCATCGCGCAGGCCGTCACCGGCCAGGTTGATGGCCACCACCGTGACCAGGATGGCCAGGCCGGGCAGCGTCACCAGCCAGGGGTCGGAGCGGATGAACTCGCGCGCGTCGGCCAACATCGTGCCCCACTCGGCCGTGGGCGCCTGCGCGCCCAGGCCCAGAAAGCCCAGCGCGGCGGCCTCCAGGATGGCGTCGGACACGCCGAGTGCGGCCTGCACGATCAGCGGCGACAGGCAGTTGGGCAGCACCGTGGACAGCAGCAAACGCGCCGGCCCCACGCCGGCCACCCGGGCGGCGGTGACGTAGTCCTTGCCCAGCTCGGCCAAGGCCGAGGCCCGCACCAGCCGCACATAACGCGGCAGGTAGACGACGGTCACCGCGATGATGGTGTTGGTCAGGTTGGGCCCCAGCACCGCCACCACCAGGATCGCCAGCACCAGGCTGGGCACCGCCATGATCAGGTCCATCACCCGGGTGACGGCCACATCCACCGCCTGGCCGCCGCTGCCGCGCCAGGCCACACAAGCCAGGCCCAGGCTGACGCCGATCACAAACGACACCCCCATCACCGCCAGGCCGATGAACAGCGAGATGCGGGCGCCGTGGATCA
>JANLZT010000340.1:0-3452 GCA_031366465.1 Betaproteobacteria bacterium
GTCTCGCTTGGGGCCAGGAAGAAAGCGGCAGCAAGGGCCATTCTCGTTGCCCGGCAGCGCCGGGCGCCACGTCACCCAAACACCCGCCGCGCATGCACCCCCAGCCCCTGCGCCACGCTGGCAAACCGGTCCCCGCGCACCACCCGCGCCGCTGGGAAGCGCGCCGCGATGCGCTCGGCCAGGGGCTTCAGCCCGGTCGAGCCGCCGGTGAAATACAGCGCATCCACCCGGCCCCGCGCCAACCCGGCCTGGGCCAGGGTCTGGTCGGCGGCAGCGGCAATGCGGTCGAGGTCGGCGTTGATCGCGGCGATGGCCTCGGGCTCGCTCATCGCCAACGCCAGGCCGGGCTCCAGCAGTGACAGATCAATCGTGGCGCTGCCGCCCTCGGCCACCGCGATCTTGGCGGCCTCGGCGCGGGCGATCAGGGCATGGCCCAGGTGGGCTTGCAGCACCGTCATCAGCCGGGCGTGCTGCTGCAAGTCGCTGTAAAAAGCCTTCATGCGCGCCAACTCGGCCACCCGGGCCGGGGCGTAGACGGTGTTGATCAGATGCCAGGTGGCCAGGTCAAAGTAGGCCCGGCTGGGCACCTCGCGGCCGGTGGGGCCCAGGCTGCGGTAGCCGCACACCGGCAGGATGCGCAGCAGCTCGATGTGGCGGTCAAAGTCGGTGCCGGCGATGTGCACGCCGTGGTTGCCCAGGATGTCGGCCCGGCGGTCGATGCGGCCACGCTGCTGCGGCCCCACCCGCACCAGCGAGAAATCGGACGTGCCGCCGCCGATGTCGGCCACCAGCACGGTCTGCTCACGGTCCACCGTGGTCTCGTAGTCCAGCGCGGCGGCGATCGGCTCGTACTGGAAGCTGATGTCCTTGAACCCCACCGCGCGCGCGGCCTGGGTCAGCGCGGCCTGGGCGGCGGCGTCGCGCTCGGGATCATCGTCGACAAAAAACACCGGCCGGCCCAGCACCACCCGGGTCAGCGCCTGGCCGGCCTGGCGTTCGGCCAGCTGCTTCAAGTGCCGCAGGTAGCCCGCCACCACGTCCAGGTAACGCACCGAGTGGCCATGGCCCACATCGGTGACCTGGGTGGCCAGGCTGCTGCCCAGGATGCTTTTCATCGACCGCATCAGCCGGCCCTCGATGCCCTCCACATAGGCCGCCACCGCCGCCCGGCCGTAGTGGCGCTGCGGTTCTTGATGGGCCGCCAGGCCTTCCACGGCGTAGAACACCGCCGTGGGCATGGTGCGCTGGCCGGGCTCGAGCTCGACCAGTTGCACGCCGCCGGCCACCGGCAGCGCGATGGCCGAGTTGGAGGTGCCGAAATCGATGGCGCAGACCGGGGACGCGGCAGCAGGCATGGGAAGAGCTGCCGGCGCGGCCCGGCAGGGGGAAGGGGGGCGCGATTCTAGGGGCCAGCCGGGCTCGCTGCGGGCCCGACCTCGGCGGCGCCGGTCAAGCCAGCCCGGCCAGCCAGTCGCTCAGCAAGTGGGTCACGGCCTGCGGCTGCTCCCAGGTGAGCATGTGCCCACATTCAGGCAGCAAATGCAGTTGCGCCTGCGGCAGCGCGGCGGCGATCTCGCGGGCGCAGTCGGGGGGGGTCAGCAGGTCGTCCAGGCCGGCCACCACCAGGGCCGGGCAGGTGATGGCGGCCAGGTGCGGGCGCAGGTCGGCGCGGGCCATCACCGCCCGGTTCTGGCGGATCAGCGTGCCGGCGCCGGCCCGCAGGACCATCGCCAGGTAGGGCTCGGTCAGCGCCGCTGCGTGGCGCGGATGGAAGGCGAAGATCGCGTTGGCGCGGATCAGCGGCTCGACCAGGCCCTGCTCAAACTGACCGATGGCCTGGCTGCGCAGCGCGATCAGCGCCGGGGTGTCGGGCCGGGCGGTGGTGCCCAGCAGGGCCAGGCCGCGCACCCGTTGCGGCGCTTGCCGCGCCACCTCCATCGCCAACATGCCGCCCATCGAGCAGCCGGCCAGCAGCAGCTCGCCCGGCTGCTCAGTCAATAGCAGCGCGGCCATCGCTGGCAGGCTGTCGGCGCGGGTATGCACGTCAGTCACCACCACCGGCCGGTGCGGCGCCAGGGTTTGCAGGGCCGGTTGCTGGTGGCGCCACAGCGCGCCGTCACAGGCCAGGCCGGGAAGCAGGATCAAGGGGGTCATGGCGATGCGTCTGACAGGCCCTGCGTTGCGGCTGCCATGCCGCAGGGCGCCGGCCTGCGGGCCGGGCCGGCGCCGCCGGCCATGGCCTTGTTGGCGATGTTTTGCAACATTTCGTGACGATTTGCGCAGCATCGGCGGGGTGGTCGGCCCGGCCGGCGGCCGGCCAGCCGGCAAACTTCGGCGCTGAGCAAACGGAGGCCTACATGCACACAAGAACCGCTCTGGCGGGGCTGGATTTCTGGGACGAACCGCTGCCGGTGCTGCGCCTGCGGCGACTGCTGCGGATTGCCGTGCCGGTGCGCGCCTGTGGCAGCGGGCCGCATCAGCGGCGCTCAGCGCCTGGGCAGCAGCGGCGCGGCGGCCGGCCGCATCAGGGGCAAGGTGGCTGAGGCTGGCGTGATGCTGGCATCGAAGGGGTGGGCCAGCGGGCCCACGCTGGCCAGGATGCGCCGCACATACAGCCGCGTCTCGGCATAGGGCGGCACGCCGCGGTAGCGCTCCACCGCCCGTTCGCCGGCGTTGTAGGCGGCAGCCACCAGCGACACATCACCCTCGAAATAGGCCATCAGCCAGCGCAGATAGGCCATGCCGCCCCGGATGTTCTGGGCCGGGTCGCGGATATTGCGCACCTTGAAGCGGGCGGCGGTGTCGGGGATCAACTGCATCAGGCCCTGGGCGTCCTTGGGCGAGACCGCATTCGGGTTGAAGTTGCTCTCGGTGGCCATGATCGCCAGCACCAGGTGGGGCGCCAGCTTGTAGTCAGGCGCCACCATGCGCACAAAGTTGACGATGGGCGCCGGTGCGTTGGCCGGCGGCGGCGGCGGCGGTGCTGCGGCAACCGCCAGCGTGCCTGGGTTGGTGCGCCCGCCCGCCGGTTGGGCCTGGCCCCGCGCCATCTGCATACCCGCAGGCGGCGGTGCGGGCGGCTCGATGGGCGGCGGGTGCAGGCAGGGCGGCGGCGCGCCGCGAGGCTCGCCCATCGACGCGATCATGCGCTGGGCCTGCGGCAGGCCTTGCTCGGCCGCAGCCAGAAACAGGTGGGCGGCCTGGGCATCGTCGCGCTCGATGCCGCGGCCATTGGTCAGCATCCAGGCCAGCGCAAACTGGGCCTCAGCGTCGCCATGGCGGGCCGCTTGGCAGTACAGCGTGGCGGCCCGCGGCAGGTCGCGCGGCAGGCCGTTCTCGCCATGCTCCAGCGCGGTGGCCTCTTCGCGCCAGCGCAGCACCTGGGCCGGCACCACCAGGGTCTGGGGCGCGCGCGGGGCCACCAGCGGCGCCGGCAGCGCGGCCAGGCTGGC
>JANLZT010000368.1:0-1623 GCA_031366465.1 Betaproteobacteria bacterium
ACGCTGAAGCGGATCATCTCCCAGGCCGGGATCTGGGTCGGCCCGTCATGGCGGCCTTGCTCGTCGGCATAGCGCGGATGCGGGCTGCGCGCATAGGGCAGGTCAAACACGAAATCCATCTCGGCGGTAGACAGCGGGATCGGTGGCGGGTTGATCCACACATCCCGCTCGCCATGCCTTTGCACCAGGGCCCGCGCATTGCCCGGGTTGGTCTCCAGGTGCAGCACCCGGTTGGCATGCGCATAGAGCACGCTGTCGCGCTTGACGGCCTCGAAGCCGGGCAGGCGGATCACGCTGCGCTCGCGCGCCGGCATCTGGATCCGGCCGCTCGGCTTGATTGCTGGATTGCGCACAAAGTTGATCGGCCGCGCCGCGCCGCCCGCTGCCGATGCGGTGGCGGTGCCGTCTTCCTTGGCGCAATTGCTGCCCTGGCCAGCGGCCTGCTCGGAGGTGCTCTGGTAGGGGTTGATGTGCTGGTCGATGCGGCCGGGCAGATCGACATCGCTGGCGTCGATCTCGAACCAGTCCTGGGCGCTGGCGTCGTCGTCGCGGCGCAGGAATGCCGTGCCGCGCACATTGGTGATGGCCCGCACCGGCTCGCCCTTGACCAGGCGGTGGGCGATCTCGACGATGGCGCGCTCGGCATTGCCGTACAGCAGCAGGTCGGCCTGCGCATCCACCAGGATCGAGCGCCGCACCTTGTCTTGCCAGTAGTCGTAGTGGGCGATGCGGCGCAGGCTGGCCTCAATGCCGCCCAGCACGATGGGCACGCCGGGAAAGGCCTCGCGGCAGCGCTGGGTGTAGACCAGCGAGCAGCGATCCGGACGGGCACCGCCCGCGCCGCCCGGGGTATAGGCATCGTCGTGCCGCACTTTGCGGTCCGCCGTGTAGCGGTTGATCATCGAATCCATGTTGCCGGCAGTGACGCCAAAAAACAGCTTCGGTGCGCCCAGCGCGGCAAAGGCCTCAGCACTCTGCCAATCGGGCTGCGCAATGATGCCGACACGGAAGCCCTGGGCTTCGAGCATGCGGCCGATCACCGCCATGCCAAAGCTGGGGTGGTCGACATAGGCGTCACCGGTGACGATGACGATGTCGCAACTGTCCCAGCCCAGCGCGTCCATCTCGGCGCGGCAGGTGGGCAGGAACTTGGCCACGCCGAAGCGCTTGGCCCAGTAGGGCCGGTAGCTCATCAGCGGCTTGGGCGGGCCGGTGAGCGGTGGATGGGCAGGGCGCAGGGTGGTGAGCATGGCAAGGGCGGCGTGGGCCTGGATTGTCGCTGCCCGGCCGCCTGCGGCCTGCGGCGGGCCAGACAGCGGCCCGCCACAGGCTCAGCCCTTGCCGTCTGGCCTGGCCGCCTTGGTGGGCTTGGCGGGTTTGACAGGGCCGGCCGCCGACGCGATCGGGCTTTCGAACCTCACCCGCAGCTCCCAACGGCCCTCAGCGCCGGGCGCCCAGACATCGACGACAAAGCGCTCCGCGCCGCTGGCATCGCGGCTGCGAAAGTTGGCCACCGCATGGCTGCCGGTTTCGTAGACGGCCAGATCGCTCATTCGCGCTGGGGCAGCGGCGGCGCCAGCTTGCAGGGCCTGCAGCCAGGCCTCGCGCGAGACCAGGCCGGCA
>JANLZT010000401.1:0-16120 GCA_031366465.1 Betaproteobacteria bacterium
CAGGCCTACCAGACCCTGGGCATCGAACGCACCATTGCGACGATCAATGGTGCGACCTACACCTTGAGCCTGGACTTTGCCGGAGGCCTCGGCCTTGCGCTGGCCAATACCCAAGTGGGCATTTATGTGGACGGCGTGCGCATCGGCGTTGCATCGGGCACCAGCAGCCGCACAGCGCTCAATTGGCAGGCGCTGAGCTTTCAGTTCAACGGCAACGGCCAATCGCGCAAGATCAGCCTGGTGCTCGAAGGCGGCAATGCCATCGCCACCACCACCGCCACCCAGCGTGGCGCGTTGATCGACGACATCCGCGTCGTCGAGACCTTGCCCAATGGCGTGGGCACGGTCTACGGCCTGATTGGCACCGCCATCGCGCTGCCACAGGTGCTGGCTGCGCTGACGGATACCTTTGGCAGCGAGCAACTGACGGTCAGTCTGATTGGCGTGCCGGCTTTGGCGGTCGTCAGCGACGGCACGCACAGCATCGCAGTTCGCACGGCAGGGGCAGTGGTCGATCTGACGGGCTGGAACCTCGCGCGCCTGAGCCTGCGCCTGCTGTCGAGCGATCCCCGCGACATCGTGCTCCAACTGCGCGCCACCAGCCGCGAAGCCAGCAACGGGGCGACTGCCAGCGTCAGCCAGGTGGTGACGGTCAAGCCGCTGGGGGGCACCCAGGTCGCCACGCCGGTGGGCATCAACCCCTTCGTGACGATGGCGGTCGGCCAGGTCAACAGCAACCGGACGCACAGCGAAACAGCAGGCAGCCATGCCGTCACCCCGCTGGCAGTGAGCCGCATCACAGCGCTGGACGAGCGCGGCAGCGTGTCAGCCCCGACCGTGCTGCCAACCGGCCGCACGCCCGAGGAGGAGGCACTGGCCGAGATCGCCCGCAGCCATGCGCTCAGCGATGCCTGGTTGAAAGCGCTGGAGGAGCGGGCCAAGGCGCAGTGGCAGCAACTGGTGGGCGGCAATTGAGGGTGGCGGAGCAGAAGAAGCGCTGACGTTGTTTTGGCAACGTCACTTTCCCCTGGGTCAGGGATGATGTGATGCAGCAACGCTGCCTACCATCACACGAACGAATCGAGGATCAGGCAATGAAGTTGAATCAGGCAATCAAGACGCTGGTGGCCGCTGCGGCGCTGGTGGCGGCAGGGGCCGTGATGTCCGCGCCCGTGGTCAGCCTGATCGGTGACAAGGATGGTCTGGGCTTGGGTCTGGTCAGCGGCGAGGGCTTCGCCTTTTCCGATGTGGGTCCGGCCGACGGTGATAGGACGGACGAATGGGTGTTCGGCGGCGTCAATGTCCTTCATCAGAGCACCTGGACTGGCACCCTGTTCAGCGCGAGCCTGCAGATCTTCAGCGGCGGCTGGGGTCTTGACAGCCCCGCCCAGGTCTACCTGAACAACACCTTGATCGGTCTGCTGACGAATGGCGACGATTCGGGGCCGAGTGGCAATGCGGCATTTTTCGATGTTTTCGACCTGACGCCTTATCTCAACCTGCTGACCGGCAGCGACACTGTCGAAATCCGCACCAGCAACCCGGATGACGGCGGCACGCTCGACTACTCGCAGCTGTCCCTTCAAATCCTCGACGCCGGCGGCGGCGGCAACAATCTGCCCGAGCCCGCCACCTTGGCGCTGGTGGGCTTGGCCCTGGCTGGCGTGCCCTTGCAATCGCGTCGTCGCCGAGTCACCCGACCGCAGTACATTCAGACCCGCGCGCCGTCTCGCTTCGAGTGACCGGCGCGTTTTTTTGTCCCATGTCTCTGTTCTCTGTCGGTCGATGCGGCTTGCTTTCCACACTTCATAAATTCCTCTCGGCGGCGGCCCTTGTTGCCTGCTCGGTCATTGCGGCGGCCCAATCGCTGCCCGAATTGCAGCAGCGCGCCCTGGCGGCCGACCCCGGCGTGCGCTCGGCCGGGGCGCAGCAGCGGGCCGCCGATGAGCGTTTGTTTCAGGCGCGTGCCGCCTTCGGGCCGACGGCCAATCTGACCGTCAACCACACCGACACCCGCTACCGCGAGGAGCCGGCGCTGGAGTTGCGGCCCTTCCGCTCCGATCAATATGTGTTCCAGCTGACGCAGCCGATCTGGCGCGGCCAATCGTTCCCGGCGCTGCAGGCCGCCCAGGCCCAGGCCGACCAAGCCTCGGCCGCCCTCAACCAGGCGCGCGCCGAGGCCTTGCAGCGCTTTGTCGAGGCCTGCTTCGAGGTCTTCAAGTCGCGCGATGTGCGCAACCACGCGCAGGCCCTCGGTGAGGCGACGACCGAGCAACTGGCAATGGCGCGCCGCACCTTCCAGGTCGGTCGCGCCGCCATCACCGATGTGCGCGAGGCCGAGGCGCGGCTCGATTCGGCCCAGGCCCAGGCGCTGGCCGCCGAGGCCGAACTGGATCTGCGCCAGCAGGTGCTGGCCGAGTTGGTCGGCGGCCCGGTGGGTTCGGTTTCGGCCTTGTTGGCGCGCGGCTTGGCCGCCGACACCCTGCCCAGCGTGCCCGCGCCGTCAATCCTGGAATGGATCGCCACCGCCCAGGTCAACAGCCCGCAATTGCGCCAGGCCGAGCTGGCCCTGATCGCGGCCGAGGCCGAGGTACGCAAGGCATCCATTGCCCACGCGCCCAGCGCCGATCTGAGCCTCAACTACACCAAGACCAATGACACCGGCACGGTGACCAGCATCTTCCCGCGCAAGGGCGAGAGCGCGGCGGTGGCCGTCAATCTGACGATCCCGCTGTTCGCCAGCGGTGCCACGCAGAGCAAGGTGCGCGAGGCAATGGCGCTGCGCGACAAGGCCGAGAGCGATGTCGCGCTGGCCCGCCGCACCTTGAGCCTGGGCCTGCGCCAGGCCTTTGTCGCCACCTTGTCGGCCAGCGCCCAAGCCAAGGCCCTGGGTGCCGCCGAGCGCTCGCAGGCGGTCTCCCTGCGCGCCAACCAGCGCGGCTACGAGATTGGGCTGAAGGTCGGTGCCGAGGTGCTGGACGCGCAAGGCAAATTGTTCGAGGCCCGCCGCGATCTGTCGCGCGCCCGCTATGACGCCTGGGCCGCCTACTTCAAGCTGAAGGCGTTGGCCGGTGACTTGAATGTCGGCGATGGCTATGCACTGGAGTCGCTGTTGGTGAGCCAGGCGCCGGTCGAGATGGGCCGGGCGCGCAAGGCGGTCACACCGTGAACACGACGGCCTTGCCCGATCACGAAATCGTCCTCGGCGCACCCGCTGAAGTGCCGCCCGCACCCGAGCTGGCCCCGGCCTTGGGCCTGTGGCAGCAGCGGCTGGAGACGGCCGGTCTGGCTTGCCGGTCGGTGGCCTTGTTTAGCGCCGATCCCGCGTGGCGCGCCCCGTTTGCCGATTCCGCCGTGGACCAAGCCTGGGCCGCGGCGCGCGAACGTGTCTCGCGCAAGGAGCCGGTGGCGCTGGCCAAGCTCGGCGATGGGCTGCTGGTCGCCACGCATTTGCAACTGCCGTCCGGCCAGCCGGCCGTTGTCGGCGCGCTGCTGGCGCCGCCTCTTGAGAAACAAACGCCGGGCCGCCCCCAGTGTTTCTCCTCCCCATCGGGGGCCGGTCGCCGCAAGGCGGCGGCCTTGGGGGCGCTCACGACGAGCGCAATCTGCCATTGCTGCTGCTGTCACTGGGCTGGCTGCAACTGACCCTGTCGGCCGCCAGCCTGGCGCACAACCAGCGCGCCGCCGAGTTATTGCACCTGATCGGCCAGGTCAGCTCGCAGGCGCAGGCACGAGCGGCCGCGCAGGACTGGATCAACCGCACCGCCGCCTGGGTGCGCGCCGCTGAAGCCGACGTCCGGCCCGCCCTCGATCTGCGCCTGAGCCTGTTCGAGGTCAAGCGCGATCTGGCCCGCTGGTGGGTCGCCGCCGACACCAGCCATGCCGAAAAAGGGTTCGCCCGCCGTGCAGCAGGCCAGCGAGCTGGCCAACCGCGCGCTGGTCGAAGGGCGCGAGTTCACCGCGCCCGGCAGCTGGTGCCTGCCGCTGCTGGCGCAGGGCGAGGTGGTGGCCATGCTGGTGGCGCAGAGCGCGACGCCGTTGCCCGAGTCGGCCTTGTTGATCCTGCGCACCAGCGCCGTCGTCACCGAGCCGCTGCTCCGCCACTGGCGCGAGGCCCAACGCGGCCTGCTGCCGCATGCGGTGGCGGCCTTGCGCGGCCTGTGGCTCAAGCTGCGCGGCCCCGGTTATTGGACCTGGAAGGCCGGGGCGGTGGGCGCGCTGCTGTTGCTGGCCGTGTTGCTGTTGCTGCCGGTCGATGACCGGGTGACGGCCAACACGGTGATCGAGGGCCGCACGCGGCAATTGGTCACCGCGCCGTTCGAGGGTTTTGTTGCTGAGGCCCTGGTGCGGCCGGGCGACCGGGTGTCCAAGGGTCAGGTCTTGCTCAAGCTGGACGACCGTGACCTGAAGCTGGAGCGGGGCAAGCTGCTCGGCGAGCGCGAGCAGGCTGCCGCCAAGCTCCGCCAGGCGATGGCCGAGCGCGAGGCCGGTGCCGTGGCCCTGGCCAGCGCCGAGCTGCAGGCGGCCCAGGGCCAGCTCGATCTGGCCGAGGCCAAGCTGGCGCGTTCGGCACTTTTGGCACCGCTGGACGGCCTGGTCGTCAGCGGCGACTGGGTGCAGCAGATCGGCGGGCCGGTCGAGCTGGGCAAGGAGCTGTTCGAGATCGCCGCCAGCGATGGTTACCGCGTCGTGCTCCATGTGCCCGAGCGCGAGATTGCCCGCGTCAAGCCGGGTCAGCGCGGCGTGCTGCGCCTGTCCGGCCAGCCGCAGACCGGCTTTGATTTCGCGCTGAGCCGCGTCACCGCCACCGCCAGCGTGCAGGACGCCTCCAACGGCTTTCGGGTCGAGGCGGCCTGGGTCGGCGAGGCACCCGCGCTGTCGCCGGGCATGCAGGGCGTGGCCAAGGTGACGGTGGGCCGGGCGAATCTGCTGACGATCTGGACCCGCAGCTCGATCGACTGGCTGCGCATGAAGCTGTGGAACTGGTGGTGGTGATGCTGGCCCCGGCCGCCGAGCACGTTGTCCGCCCCCCGAGCGGGCTGTGAGCCGTGCAGGCCCTATTTTCTGAACACTGGCACGCGGTGCGTGGCCTGCGGCCACGGCTGCGCGAAGGCGTGGAACCGCTGCACCGCCGCCTGCGCGGCCAGGCCTGGGTGCTGCTGTCCGACCCGGTCAGTCAGCGCTTTCACCGGCTGACGCCCGAGGTCTGGGGCCTACTGGCCCTGATGGACGGCCGTCGCACGCTCGACGAGGTGTGGGATCACGCCTGCGAGCAGGCGCAGACCGAGCAGGGCACGATCTCCCAGCACGAGCTGGTGCAACTGGTGTCGTCGCTGCATGCGAACGATCTGCTGCAAACGCAGGTCTCGCCCGATGCCGGCGAGGTGTTTGAGCGCTACCAGCGCCAGCGCCGCGCCAGGCGCAAGCAGAGCGTGCTCAACCTGATCAGCGTGCGCATCCCCTTGCTCTACCCGGATGCCTGGTTCAGCCGTCGCGCCAAGCTGGCAGCCCTGCTGTTCAGCCTGCCGGTGCTTTTGATCTGGCTGGCCCTGGTGCTGCCCGCCGGCCTTCTGGCCGCGCAGCACTGGACGGCGCTGACCGAGAACTTGTCCGACCGCGTGCTGTCGGCCAGCAATCTGCTGCTGCTGTGGTTCACCTACCCCCTCGTCAAAGCCGTCCATGAATGGGCGCATGGCATGGCGGTCAAGGCCTGGGGCGGCTCGGTGCGCGAGATCGGCCTGATGTTCATCGTCTTCACGCCCGTGCCTTACGTGGACGCCACCTCGTCCTACCGCTTTCCGTCCAAATGGGCGCGTGCCACGGTGGCGGCGGCCGGCATCTTGGCCGAGCTGGCGCTGGGCTCGGTGGCGGTCTACGTCTGGCTGCTGGCCGAGCCGGGGCTGGTGACGGCGGTGGCTTACAACGTGGTGCTGATCGCCGGTGTTTCGACCGCGCTGGTCAACGGCAATCCCTTGATGCGCTACGACGGTTACTTCATCGCCAGCGACCTGCTCGAGCTGCCCAATCTGGCCCAGCGCGCCACCGCGTTTTGGGTCTATCTGCGCGACCGCTATCTGTTCGGCGCACGCGACGCGCAGCCGCCCGCCGCGCTGGGCAGCGAGCGCGCGATCCTGCTGGTCTACGGCGCTGTCGCCCCGGTCTACCGGCTGCTGATCACCATCGGCCTGATCTGGTTCGTCGCCAATGAGTACCTGCTGGTCGGCGTGGCCATGGCCGTGATGGCCGGCTGGAGCGCGCTGTTGATACCGCTGTGGAAGGCCTGCAAGCATGTCAGCCAAGGCGGCTCGCTGGCGCGGCGGCGGGCGGTCGCCAAGCGGCGCACGGTGTTGATACTGGCCGGGCTGGCGGCGCTGATCTTTCTGCTGCCGCTGCCGTTCTATTCGGTCCACCAGGGCATCGTCTGGCTGCCCGATGAGGCCATCGTGCGCGCTGCCAATGCGGGCCATGTCCAGGCCGCGCTGACGCCGCCCGGCGCGGCCGTGACCCCGGGCACGGCGCTGCTGGTGATGGACAATCTGCCGCTGCAGGCCGAGCTGAGCAGCGCCCTGGCGGCGGTCGCCCAGAGCCAAGCCAAACTGCGCCATGCCGAGGTGACCGAGCCCAGCCGCGCCGGGCCGCTGCGCCAGGAGCTGTTGGCCCGCGAGGCGCGTGCCCGGCAGGCGCAGGCGCGGGTGACGGCGTTGACCGTCGTCGCCACCGCCGCCGGCCGCTGGGTGCCTGCCGCGCCGACCGAGCTGGCCGGCCGCTATGTCAAGCGCGGCGAGGTGCTGGGCTATCTGGTCAGCGGCGCGTCCAAGCGCATTCGCGTCGCGGTGACGCAGGAGGACGGCGATCTGGTGCGCTCGGGGCTGCAAGGCGCATCGGTACGCCTGGCCCGTCAGCCGCGCGAGGCCCTGGCCGCCCAGGTGTTGCGCCAGGTGCCTGGCGGCGGGTTGGAGTTGGTGTCTGCCGCGCTCGGGTCGAGCGCGGGCGGCGAGATCGCCGTCGACCCGGCCAAGGAGGGTGGCACGCACAGCTTGCGCCGCGTGTTCGACATGGAGTTGCAGCTGGTTGATGAAGGCGGCGGCTCATCGCCCACCACCGTCTTCGGCGACCGCGCCCAGGTGCGCTTCGATCTGGGCCACGCACCGCTGGGTTGGCAATGGTGGCTGCGCCTGAGGCAGGTCTTCCTGGCACGCCTGAATGTCTAATCACTTGTCCGCAAGTTCTGCGCGTGACCTTCGCCTGCTGCGCGCGCTCGTCGGCCCCGAGTTCCGCCGCGCCGACACCTTGCGCGACGAGCGCGGGGCCGAGACCCTGCATGCCGTCGAGCGCTGGCTGCGCAATCTTGCCGGCTGGCTGCCCGTGCGCAGCGAAAGCGCAGCCGGCATCGCGCGGCTGAATGCTGCCGTGCTCACACATGATCTCAGCGCCTTGAGCGATGCCGACGTGGCCGCCCTGCTACAGCAGCAGATGGCCCGGCTCAAGGTGGGCGGTCTGGACGGCGAGGCATTGCCCGCCGTGTTTGCCTGCATCGGCCAGGCCGCACACCGCCGGCTGGGCTTGTGGCCGCATCCCGTGCAGTTCAGCGGCGCGCGCCTCTTGCTGCGCGGCAGCTTGGCGGAGATGCGCACCGGCGAGGGCAAGAGCCTGGTCGCCGCCTTGGCCGCCGTGGCCATGGCCGCCAGCGGTGCGGCCGTCCATGTGGTCAGCACCAACGACTACCTGGCCGAGCGCGACTGCCAGGACATGCGGCCGCTGTTCGCCTTCTTCGGCCTCAGCGGCGGCGTCGTCAAGGGGGGCATGGAGCCGCCCGAGCGCCGCGCGGCCTACCGTTGCGACATCTGCTTTGTCAGCGGCAAGGAGCTGGTGTTCGACTATCTGAAAGACCGGCTCGCCGGCCACGGCGTGCTGCCGGCGCGGGTGTCCAGCCTGCAACAGCTGCTGCGCCACAGCGCCGACGACGATGGCAACCTGCCGCTGATCCCCGCCCTGCATTTCGCCATCGTCGATGAGGCCGACAGCGTGCTGATCGACGAGGCGCGCACGCCGATGAGATCATCTCGCGCGAGTCGCCCGGCTTGTACCAGCCGGCGCTGCTGGACTGGGCCATCGCAGCAGCGCGCGGCCTGGAAAAAGGCGTCGATTTCAGCTTCACGCCAGCCCGCGAGGTCGAGCTGAAGCCGCAGGCCCTGAACCGCTGCGCGCCGCTGCCCGACGGCGTGCGTTCGGTCTGGCGGGCGCGGCATTGGCGTGAGCTGCTGCTGCGCCAGGCCTTGCAGGCGCTGCACCTGTTCGAGCGCGACCAGCACTACATCCTGGTCGAGGGCAAGCTGCAGATCGTCGATGAATCAACCGGCCGCGTGATGGCCGACCGATCCTGGGAGCAGGGCCTGCACCAGTTGATCGAAACCAAGGAAGGCCTGGCGCTGACCGCCGGCCGCGATACCCTGTCGCGCATGACCTTCCAACGCTTCTTCCGCCGCTACTACCTGCTCGCCGGCCTGACCGGCACGGCGGCCGAAAGCGCACGCGAGCTGTGGCGCGTCTACCGCCTGCGCGTGCGCCGCGTGCCCACGCACCGGCCGGTGCAGCGCCAGGTCTTGCCCGCGCTGTGCCTGGCCGACGCGGCGGCCAAATGGCGCGCGGTGGCCGATGAAGCGGCAACGCTGGCCGCACGCGGCCAGGCCGTGCTGGTGGGCACGCGCAGCGTCGAGGCGTCCGAGGCGGTGGCAGCCGAGTTCGCCGCACGCGGCCTGGTCTTCGTGGTCTTGAATGCGCGCCAGGATGCCGACGAAGCGGCCGTCGTCGCGGCAGCAGGTGCCGCGGGCCGCATCACCATCGCCACCAATATGGCCGGCCGCGGCACCGACATCAAGCTCGACGCTGCGGCCCGCGCGGCGGGCGGCCTGCATGTGATCCTGACCGAGTTCCATGAGTCGCCCCGCGTCGACCGCCAGCTCTTCGGCCGCAGCGCGCGCCAAGGCGAGGCCGGCAGTGCGCGCGCCATCGTTGCGCGAGACGATGGGCTGTTCAAGGGGCTGCCTGGCGGGCCGTGGCGGCTGTTGCCGCTGGCGGCTGCGGTGCGCTGGGCCCAGGCGGCGGCCGAGCGGCGCGCCTATGCCGCCCGGATGCAAACCCTCCAGCAGGACCGGGAACTCCACCGAATGATTGGCATTGCCGGGCGCGCCGCATGAAATCAACACGCCGGTTGGCCCTCGCGCCGCTTCTGTGGCTGGCCGCCACACCCGCCGCCGCCGAAGACTTCGACTGCATCATCGAGGCCGCGCAGACGGTCGAGATCCGCAGCCCCGTCACCGGCCTGTTGCAAAAAGTCCATGCCCGCCGGGGCGAGGTGATCCACGAGGGCCAGGTGCTGGTCACGATCGAATCAAGCGTCGAGCGCAGCGCGGCGGACAGCGCGCGCTTTCGGGCTGAGGCTCAGGGCGCGGCCGAGCTGGCGCGTGCCAAGGTCAACGCGTTGCGCGAGAAATCGCGCCGCATCGCCGAGTTGCAGGCCGAGGAATTCATCTCCGCCCAGGCCAGCGACGATGTGTTGGCCGAGCTGAAGCTGGCCGAGGCCGAGCTCAAGACGGCGGGCGAGAACACCCAACTCGCCCGACTCGACTACCGCCAGGCCGAAGACCAAGTGCGCCGCCGCCAGATCAATGCGCCCTTCAGCGGCGTGGTGGTCGATCAATACTTGTTCCCCGGCGCGCTGGTGGACGCCGGCGACAGCAAGAAGCCCATCCTCAAGATCGCCCAGACCAAACCGCTGGCCGTCCAGGCGCTCTTGCCTCTGCGCCTGTTCCCCCAGGTCAAGATCGGCCAGACCGTCACCGTCACGCCCGAAGCCCCGTTCCAGCGTGCTGTCATCGCCCGCATCCGAACGGTGGACCGGGTGGTGGACGCGGCGGCGGGCACATTTGGCATCGTGGCGGATCTGGACAACGGCAAGCAGCAACTGCCGGCAGGGCTGCGTTGCAAGGCGAAGCTCACGATCAACTGAACGGACAGTCGTGCGCACGCTGGTATTGCCTGCGTTGGCGAATCGAAGACTGACATCGCGTGCTGAAAATCGGTTGTCTCATCGAGGCTTTGCAACACAAGACCGCCGAGCGCCTGAAGCGCGCCATAGCCATCAATCTGGTCCTCACCTGGCGAATCATGCTGATGACGCTGCTGGGCCGAGAGTGCCCGGATCGTCCCACCGAGGTATTGTTTTCGGACCCAGTACCGCCTGTTGGGCGTGCTGATCGGCAACGCCGGCAGGGTGCTCACCCACCCCTACCTGCTGCGCGAGGTGTGGGGGCCTCGGCCCAGCCCCGGTACATCGTCACCGAAACGGGGGTTGGCTATCGGCTGATGGCTGACTGAGGCCGGCTCACATCCTCGGCACCGCCGCCAGCAGCGTGCGGGTGTAGGCATCCTGCGGGTGCTGCAGCACATCGGCGCAAACCCCCTGCTCGACGATGCGACCGGCCCGCATCACGGCCACGCTGTCGGCGATGTACTCGACCACCGCAATGTTGTGGGTGATGAACAGGTAGCTCACGCCCAGCCCCTGCTGCAGCTCGCGCAGCAGGTTCAGGATCTGCGCCTGCACGCTGACATCCAGCGCCGAGGTCGGCTCGTCGCAGACGATCAAGCGTGGCTGCACCGCCAGCGCCCGGGCAATGGCGATGCGCTGGCGCTGGCCGCCCGAGAACTCATGCGGAAAGCGCTGCAGCGCCTCGCGCCGCAGGCCCACCTGCTCGGTGATGCGCTCAATCCGGCTGCGGCGCTCATCCGGGGTGGTCTGGGGCTGCAAGGCGGCCAGGCCTTCGTCCAGGATCTCGGCCACCCGCATGCGCGGGTTGAGCGAGGCAAAGGGGTCCTGGAAGATGATCTGCACCGCCCGGCGGGCCTCGCGCAGTGGCGCGCCCTGCAGGGCAAACAGGTTCTGGCCGTCCAGCAGGGCCTGGCCGCTGATGTCAGCCTGCTGGCGCAGCAACTGCACGATGGCCTTGCCGGTGGTGGTCTTGCCGCAGCCCGATTCACCCACCAACGCCAAGGTCTGGCCGGCCGCCACCTTGAAGGACACGTTTTTGACCGCGTCAAAGCGCGCCGCCTGGCGCTGCAACAGGCGCTTGCGCAACACAAAGCTCACGCTCAGATCACTCACCTGCAACAGCGGCGCGGCGCTGTCCTGGGGCCGCATCGGTACCGGCACTGATGCTGGCACTGACGCTGGCACTGAAGCTGGCGGCGGTTGCGGCTTGGGCTGGGTAGAGGCCGACAGGCCCGGCCCGCCGGGCGCCAGCAACAGGCAACGCACTTGCGCGCCGGGTGGGCCGGTCAACACCGGCCGTTGGCTGTGGCAGATGGCCAGCGCGTGGGCACAGCGCGGCGCAAAGCGGCAGCCGTCAAACACCTGGGTGAGCGGCGGCACCGTGCCGGCGATGGCGGCCAGTGCCGCGCCGCGTCGGCCCGCGCCCGGCAAGGCCTGCAACAAGGCCTGGGCATAAGGGTGCTGCGGCCGGGCAAAGAACTGCGCGGCCGGCGCCACCTCGATGATCTGGCCGGCATACATCAGCGCCACCTGCTGGGCCATGCCGGCCACCACCGCCAGGTCATGGGTGATCAGCAACAAGCCCATGCCCATTTCGCGCTGCAGGTCGGCCAGCAGGTCGAGGATCTGTTTTTGGATCGTCACATCCAGCGCCGTGGTGGGCTCGTCGGCCACCAGGAAGTCGGGCTCGGCGGCGAGCGTCATCGCGATCATCACCCGCTGCTTCTGGCCACCGCTCATGCGGAAGGGGTAATCATCGAAGCGCCGCTCGGGCTCGGGGATGCCCACCCGGTCCAGCCAGTCAATGGCCTTGGCCCGCGCGGCCGCACCGCGCAGCGCGGTGTGGGCCTCGATGGCTTCGACCATCTGACGGCCGACGGTGAGCACCGGGTTCAGGCTGGTGCCGGGCTCTTGAAAGATCATGCCGATGCGCCCACCCCGCACCGCGCGCATGCCGGACTCGGGCAGGCCCAGCAGGTCGGTGCCGTCCAGGCTGATGTCACCGGCGGTGACCGCACCGCTGTCGGGCAGCAGGCGCATCAGCGCCAGTGCCGTCATGCTCTTGCCGCAGCCTGATTCGCCCACCAGCGCAAAGGTCTCGCCGCGCTGGATGGCCAGCGCCAGGCCGTCGATGGCGCGCACGATGCCAGCCTCGGCATCGAGTTCAACTTGCAGGTCTTGAACGCTGAGCATCGGTCAATTCAGTCGGGCCGCAGCAGCGGCAGAAGGCGCACTCGCGAACGCCGCAGATCGACCGTGATCAGCGCGCCGCGATCCAAAGCTTGGGCATGGGCCGTCAGCGCGTGCAGCACCAACTGGCCGATGCTGGCAAAGCCAAGTCCACCGGTGCGCAACTGCACCACGCTTGGCGCCCCACCCCCGGTGGCGGCGAGGATGTCACCAAAGTCGAGGTCGTGGGTCAGCACAACCAGCCCCGCCCGACGCGAATGACCCAGGATGGTTGCGTCACTCGCCGTTGGGTCACCGACATCGCGCCAATGCGAGGCCTGGTGCCCAGAGGCACACAAATCGTCCACCCAGCTAGGCGGGATGTTCATGTCCAGCAGCAACCTCATGCGCTGACCAGCGGCATGTCGCGCTCCTCGACGCGCCAGGCGGCGTAGCGCAGCGCCTGCATCACGTCTTCGCGCTCAAGGTAGGGATAGCTGGACAGGACGTCTTCGACGCTTTGCCCATCGCCAATCTGGCCCACGATCATCCCCACGGTCACCCGCATCGAGCGGATGCAAGCACGCCCACCCATCTGGTCAGGGCTGAATGTGATGCGGTCAAATCCTTCCATGGCAGCGTCTCCGTGATAGCTGAATGCAACAACTCAGGGTAGCAGTTCGGTACTGGCCGGTTTTGCCACCCGACGCGCCTTGGCCAGCCTCGGCCGCATCGAGCGCGAGCGCGGATCAAACGCATCGCGCACGCCATCGGCAAACAGGTTGGCGGCCAGCACCAGGGTGACCATGAAGCCGAAGGCGGCGGCAAAGCTCCACCACACCACCGGGTCGCGGCTCATCTCGCTGCGGGCCAGGTTGATCATGCCGCCGAAGCTGCTGGTGCTGGGGTCCACGCCCACGCCGACATAGGTGAGCACCGCCTCGTAGAGAATCAGGTCGCTGAAGTTGAGCACGGTGGTGATCAGCACCAGGTGCATCACATTGGGCAGGATGTGGCGGGCCATGATGCGCACCGGCGGCACGCCAAAGGCGGTGGCGGCCTGCACAAACTCCAGCTCGCGCAGCTTGAGGGTCTCGGCCCGCACCAGCCGGCACAGCGTGGCCCAGCCGGTGACGCCCAGGATGAAACACAGCAGGAAGACCTTCAAATCCGAGCGCTCGGCGCCGGTCTCGAACCACTCGGGGTGCTTGTCCAGCGCCACCTGCACCATCAGCACGCAGGCCGCGATCAGCAGCACATTGGGCACGCTGGACAAGGTGGTGTAGAGGTATTGCACAGCCTCGTCCACCCAGCCGCGGAACCAGCCTGCCAGGATGCCCAGCACCACCGCGATGGGCAAGGTGGCCAGGGTGCTGAGCATGCCGATCACAAAGGCGGTGCGGATGCTTTTGAGGGTTTGCACCAGCACGTCGTTGCCGGTGCGGTCGGTGCCGAACAGGTGGTAATGGCCCATCAGCGCCAGCGCCGGGCCGGTGACCAGGCAGGCCATGGTGATGGTCAGCAGCAGGGCCCGCAGCGGGTAGTGGGTCTTGTCGGCGGCGATGTCGCGCCAGGCCTGCAGCAGGCCACCGTGGCTGCGCGCCAGCCACCAAGCTGCCAGCCCACTGGCCAGCCCGGCCACCAGCAGGCCGCCCAGCGCACCCAGCAAGCCGCGTTGCCACAGGTCAGCCCGCCAATCAACGCCGGGTTGCTGCAAATGCGCACCGCCAAACAGCAGGCGAGGCAGCTCGCGCAGCGCCTGGCCATCGCGGGTGACGACCTCCTTGGTGATGGCCCGGTAGGCCAGCGGCGCCGAATAGGTGGTCTCGCGCATGCCGATCTGGCGGGCCAGCGCCAGGTCCAGCAGCGACTCGGTGCGGGTGTCAAAAAACACCTGGCCGGCGGCCTGGCCAGAGGATGGCGCCAGCTCACGCCGGAAGTGCACGCTGTCGAGCGCCGTGACCCCCACAAACAGCAGCAGCACAAAGGCCGAGCACAGCGCCGGGGCGTCGCGCAGCACCCGCCGCCAGGTAGCGCGCAAGGTGTCGTGGCGGGACACCCGCAGCCCGTAGCCCAGGATGGCCGCAAACAGCGCCCACAGCGCCACGTCGGTCCAGAGAATGACGAACTTGAAACCCATGTCAGACCACCTCAGGTCGGGGCGAACGGCAGGCGCATCGGCGGGGGATCATGAAAGGCGAACCCTTGGATCGACCCAGGTGTAGGCGATGTCGATCAGCACATTGCTGGCGATGTAGAGCGCCGCGCCCAGGAAGACCATGGTGCGCACGATGGCGAAGTCCTGGCCCGAAATGGCCTCGATCACGAACGCGCCCAGGCCGGGGATGCCAAAGAAGCTCTCGAACACCAGGCTGCCCATGAACACATAAGGCAGGTAGGCGCCGGCACTGGTGATGATGGGGATCAGCGCGTTCTTGAGCACATGGCGGAACAGCACCACCGCCTCGCTCAAACCCTTGGCGCGGGCGGTGCGCACATAGTCGCGGCCGATCTCCTCCAGGAACATCGCCCGGTACAGCCTGGCCTCGCCGCCCAGCCGGGCCAGCAGGCTGAGCAGCACCGGCAGGATCAGGAAACGCACCGCGTCCAGCCCCGGCGCGAAGCCCGAGATCGGCACCAGCCGCAGCACCCGCGAGAACATGAACTGGCCGACGATGATGTAGAACAGGCTGGAAATCGACAGCATCAGCACGCACAGCACCACGCCCCAAAAATCAATGCGCGAATGGCGGAAGAACACCAGCATCAGGCTGAAGCTGACGCTGACGATCAACTGCAGCAAAAACAGCGGCAGCGCCAGTTGCAGGCTCACCCCCATGCGGGTGGCCACCTCGTGGCCGATGTCGGTGGAGCGGGCCGAATCGCTGCGGCCAAAGTCCAGCAGCATCAGCGACACCGAGCGCTCGTACAGCACCGTGCGCGTCAACTGCCGGGCGCCGGTCTCGGCCGGGTTGAAGTACAGCGGGCGGTCGTAGCCGCGCTCGGCCTTCCACTTGTCGATCTGCACCTGGGTGATGCGTTTGCCGCCGATGTTCAAACGCGCCATGTCATCGGGCGTGTTGACGGTGAAGAACAAGAAAAAAGTCAGCAGGTTGACGCCGACCAGGATCAGCAGGCCGTAGCCCAGCCGGCGCAGCATGTAGCGAAACATCGTGGGGGGCTCCGGATCAGGTGGCCGCCACGCGGCGGCGCGCGGTGGCGGTCTCGCGGGCCTTGAAGCTGCGCCGCGCCCACCAGATCGCCGCCAGCGCGGCCAGCCCCAGCAGCGCCATTGGCCAGCGCACCGGCGCGTTCCACTCGGCCTGGCGCTGCGCGCGCTGGGCCGCATCCAGCCGGTAATACTTGGCCATGTCGCGGATCAGGATGCTGGGCTTGCCGTTGTGCACCCACTGCTGAAAGGCCAGGCCACCATACGGAAAGTAGCCAAAACACCAGGGCGAATCGCGCTGCAGGATGGCCACCATGCGGTCGATCACCTGCTGCTTCTCGGGGCCGTCGTCCAGCCCCTGCAGCTTGCGGTAGAGGGCGTCGAACTCGGGGTTTTCGTAGTTGCTGACGTTCTCGCCATTGACCTTGCTCTTGGCATTGGGGCCGTAGAGCAGGAACAAGAAGTTCTCGGCGTCGGGGTAGTCGGCCAGCCAGCCGGCCCAGTAGATCTGGTGCTTGCCCTTGAGGGTCTTGTCCTGGTACTGGTTGAAGTCGGTGGCGCGCACCTCCAACTGCACCCCCAGCTTGGCAAACTGCTTGGCCATCCAGTCGTTTTCACTCTTGAACTCGGGCGTGACGGCGCGCTGGAAGTCGTAGTTCAGCACCAGTGGCTTGCCGGTGACGGCATCGCGCCCGTTCGGGTAGCCGGCCTCGGCCAGCAGCGTCTGGGCC
>JANLZT010000436.1:0-1526 GCA_031366465.1 Betaproteobacteria bacterium
GACGTGAGCGCCACCACCAGCCCTGCGCCGGCCATGGCGGCGCGCGCGGCCGCCGGGTTGGCCGCATCAAAAGCGGGCTCGACATCCAGCAGCAGCAGGGCCTTCATCGGCTGGCCCAGCATCTGGCCGGCGTTGAGGCCACCCGGGCCCGGCAGCGCATTGACCAGTTGTGCCCCCACGCTGTTGGCATCGGCCGTCAGGTAGCCCACGCTTGCCCCGGTGTGGGCGCCAATCCATTGGGCCAGCGCCAGCAATTGGGCGGCCTGCGGGTGCTGCGCAGCCGCATTGCCCAGCAGCACCGCCTTGCGCTCGCCCGACAGCAGGGCTTGCGCGATCAGGTCGGCATCGCCGTTGGGCTGCCCCTGGGCCTGGGCCGGTGCGGCAATGCCCTTGGCCGCTGCCACACAGCCGGCCACATCGGCAAGGCTTTGCAGCCAGGCATCCGGTGCGGCGGTGATTCGGGCAGCCCCCGGCATGGCCCAGTCGTCGCTGACGGCAGACAGGCTCATCACCGCAGCGCCCTTGCGCACGGCCTGGCGCAGCCGTTGTGCAAACAAAGGGTGGTCTTTGCGCAGGAAGGAGCCAATCACCAAGGCGCAGTCCAGGCTGGACAGCGCGGCAATCGGCAGGCCCAGCCAGCGCGCCTTGCCAGTGGCGGCGGTATTGCTGAAATCGGCGTGGCGGGTGCGATGGTCGATGTTTTCGCTGCCCAAGCCACGCATCAGCTTGGCCAGCAGGTGCAACTCTTCCACTGTGCGGTGCGCCGAGCCCAGCGCGCCGATGCCTGTCGCCCCATGCTCGGCCTTGATGCGCTTCAGGCCGTCGGCCACATAGGCCAGCGCAGTGTTCCAGTCCACCGCCTGCCATTGACCGCCTTGCTTGATCATCGGCGTGTGCAGGCGCTGGGGGCTGTTGAGGGCCTCGTAGCTGAAGCGGTCACTGTCGGCGATCCAGCACTCGTTGACGTCTTCGTTCTCCAGTGGCACCACCCGCATCACCTGGTGGCCTTTGACCTGCACCACCAGGTTGGTGCCGGTGCTGTCATGTGGGCTGATGCTCTTGCGGCGTGACAGCTCCCAGGTACGGGCGGCGTAGCGGAAGGGCTTGCTGGTGAGCGCCCCCACTGGGCAGATGTCAATCATGTTGCCCGACAGCTCGCTGTCGATAGTCTGGCCCACAAAAGTGGTGATCTCGCTGTGCTCGCCACGGTGCTGCATGCCGAGTTCCATCACACCGGCCAGCTCCTGGCCAAAACGCACGCAGCGGGTGCAGTGGATGCAGCGGCTCATCTCCTGCATCGAAATCAGTGGGCCGACATTCTTGTGGAAGACCACCCGCTTTTCTTCGTCGTAGCGCGAGCTGCTGGCGCCATAGCCCACCGCCAGGTCTTGCAACTGGCATTCACCGCCTTGGTCGCAGATGGGGCAATCCAGCGGATGGTTGATCAGCAAGAACTCCATCACCGACTTCTGCGCCTTGAGTGCCTTGTCGGATTGGGTGCGCACCACCATGCCCTGGGTCACCGG
>JANLZT010000444.1:0-1632 GCA_031366465.1 Betaproteobacteria bacterium
TGGTGGGCGACGACGATCCGGCTGAAGCGCGCCAGCGCGCCGTCCATCACCGCGCTGATGTCCTCGGGCGTCAGGCGCTGGCCGATGGCGGTGGAGCCCACCACGTCCACAAACAGCACCGAGACCTGCTTGAGCTGCTGCACCGGGTGGCCCGCGGCGGGCACGCGCTGGGCCGCCAGGGCGGCGATGGCCGCGTCCACCACCGCATCACCCAGCACGCCACGTTGGGCTTGCAGCGCCAGGATGGCAGCGTCCAGGGGATGGTTGTTGGGGGGGTCGGCCACCGGCTGCGGGCAGGGGGATCGGGGGGAGGTCGATTGTTGCAGAGCGGGCTGTGAAAACACCGCGTTGCGCCGGCGCCAGCCCCGAATCCTGGGGCTGCCCGGGCCTGCGCTCGCTGCCTACTGAAAATGCGACAGCAAGCGCTCCAGCGCCATCGCGAAGGGCTGCTCCATCAGCGGCAGGGTCAGCAGCATGCCGATCAGGCCCACCGACACGGTGATCGGGAAACCCACCGAGAACACGCTGATCTGCGGCGCCACCCGCGAGATCACGCCCAGCACCAGGTTGACGAACAGCAGCATGCCCACCAGCGGCAGCGCGATCCAAAGCCCGAGCATGAAGACCTCGGCGCCCCACTGCTGGGGCTGGGTCTGGCGCAGAAAGGCAAACGGCTCATCGCCGACCGCAAACACCTCGAAGCTGCGCACCAGCGCGCCGAGGATGGCCAGGTGGCCGTTGGCCAGGATGAACAAGAAGGCCACCATGGTGCCGAAGAAGCGGCCGCTGGCGGTGCCCTGGGAGGCGGTGGCGGGGTCGAAGAAGCCGGCGAAGTTCAGGCCCATCTGCAGGCCGATCAGCTCGCCGGCCAGCTCTACCGCCGCAAACACCAGGCGCACCGCAAAGCCCAGGGTCAGGCCGATCAGCACTTGCTGGGCCACCAGCATGAAGGCGGCGGGCGAGTCCAGCGCCAGCACCGGCATCGGCGGCAGCGAGGCCTGCGCGGCCAGCGCGATGAACAGTGCCAGCCCCACCTTGACCCGCATCGGCACCGCCCGCTGGCTGAACACCGGCAGGCTGCCCAGCAGCGCCAGCGCGCGCAGAAACGGCCACAGCACGGGCGACAGCCAGCCCAGGATCTGGGCCTCGCTGATAGAGATCATGGGACTGGGCTCACCCAACTGCGGTCGGGATCGCCAGCAGCGTGCGCTGGATGTACTCCACCAGCATCGTCAGCATCCAGGGCCCGGTGATGGCCAGCACCGCCACCGCCGCCACCACCTTGGGCACAAAGCTCAGCGTCGATTCATTGATCTGGGTAGCGGCCTGGAAGACGCTGACCAGCAGGCCCACTACCAGCACCGTCAGCAGCAAGGGCGCCGAGACCAGCAGCAGGATGTAGAGGCCTTGCTGGCCGAGGTGAAAGGCTTGTTGGCTGTCCAAGGCAGGCTCCGGATCAGGTGGCGAAGCTGGCAGCCAGGCTGCCCAGCAGCAAATTCCAGCCATCGGCCAGCACGAACAGCATCAGCTTGAAGGGCAGGCTGACCAGCACCGGGCTCAACATCATCATGCCCAGGCTCATCAGCACGCTGGCCACGATCATGTCGATGATCAGGAAGGGGATGAAGATCA
>JANLZT010000468.1:0-4245 GCA_031366465.1 Betaproteobacteria bacterium
GCGCCGATCAGCGTCAGGTGGTTGACGCGCGGGTAGAGCCGCAAATCCACCGCCACGCCCAGCGCCCGCAGGCGCTGCGCCAGCCCCACGCTGTTGCGCTGCGGGTTGACCAGCACATCCTGGGCCGCCGCCCCCAGAAAACTGCGCGGGGCCTGGGCGCTGGCATGCGTCAAGGGCTGGGTGCCGGGTGGGTAGTGGGGATGGAAGAAGACCGGCTGCGCCTCCAGGTTGGTCATCGGCAAAAAGTCGTAGGGCCCGGCCAGGCCGATCCAACCGGCCAGCGCCTGGGGCTGGAAGCCGGTGGGCGCCAGCCGGCTGGCATCCAGCGCCAGCATCGCCGCGTTGTAGGCGCCGGCGCTGTGGCCCATCACAAAGACACGCTGCGGGTTGCCGCCCAGGCGCGCCGCCTCACGCAGGCCGTAAGCCAGCGCCAGTGCGCAATCCGACAAGAAATCGGGGTAGCGCACCTCGGGGTAGAGCCGGTAGTCGGCCACCAGGGTGAGCACGCCGCGGGCGGCCAGGGCCTCACCGACAAAGCGGTAGTCGGCGCGCTCGCCATGGTTCCAGGAGCCGCCGTAAAAGAACACCACCACCGGGTGGCCACCGGCAGGCGCTGCGCGGGTGGGCGCATAGACATCCAGGCTTTGGCGTGGCAGCGGCCCGTAGGGCACTGCGATGGCCAACTGGCGGCTGTGCAGTGCGGCCACGGCATTGAGCACGGCGGTGGGTGATCGCGCCGCCGCCACGGCAGCCACCACGGCCACCACCACCGCAGCCGCCAGCGTCAGGCCCTGGCTGATGCGCATCGGCAGGACTCGCGCAAGGTCAATGGCGGCCGGGCCGGTTGCGGCTCAGCGGTCGGCCCAGATCACCGGCTGGTGGGCGCGCGACCAGGCCTCGTACCTGGGCCCGTAAACCTCCTCCACCCGGTTGCGCTTGACCTTGAAGGTGGGCGTGATGAAGCCGTTGTCCACCGTCCAGGGCTGGGTCACCACGATCAGGCTGTCGAGCTGCTCGTGCGGGTCGAGGGTGGCGTTGACGGTCTTCAAATGCTCGCCCAGCGAGGCCTGCAGCGTGTCGCGGCCGGCCGCCGTGGCCACGCTGGTGATGGCGTCGGCATTGAGCATCAGCACCGCCAGCGGCTGGCCCAGGTTGGCGCCGGTCACGCAGCAGGCCTCCACCGCCGGGTGCATCACCAGCTTGTCCTCGATGGGCGCGGGCGCCACGTACTTGCCCTTGCTGGTCTTGAACAGGTCTTTGACGCGGCCGGTGATCTTCAAATTGCCCTCGGCGTCGATGGACCCTTTGTCGCCGGTGTGCAGCCAGCCGTCGGCGGTGAAGGCCTCACGGGTGAGCTCGGGCTCTTTGTAGTAGCCCAGCATCAGGCCCTCGCTCTTGACCTGGATCTCGCCGTTGGCCGGATCAATCCTGCAGCCCACGCCCTCGTAGGCCGGGCCCACGGTGCCGGGGCGCTGCACGCCCGGCAGGGTGGCGTGCGAGACGCCGCAGTTCTCGGTCATGCCGTAGACCTCGACGATGGGCAGGCCCAGCCGGGCATACCAGTTCAGCAGCTCGGGCGGCATCGGCGCGGCGCCACCGGCGGCGAAATCGCAGTGGTCCAGGCCCAGCGCGCCCAGGATCTTCCTGCGCACGATGTTGTTGAGGATCGGGATCTTGAGCAACCGGTTCAGCTTGGCCGCCGGCATCTTGGCCGCCACCCCCTGCTGGAACTTGACCCACAGCCGCGGCACCGAGAAGAAGGTGGTTGGCCGCGCGCGCTGCAGGTCTTGGGCAAAGGTGTCCAGGCTGTCGGCAAAGTAGACCTGCATGCCAGTGGCCAGCAGGCCATGCTCGACCAGGGTGCGCTCGGCCACATGCGACAGCGGCAGGTAGCTCAGCATGCGGGCGCTCTGGTCGATGGTCTTCAGGCGCTTCAGGCCGGCGTCGATCGACCAGGCAAAGGTGGCAAAGCTGTGCATCACGCCCTTGGGCGCGCCGGTGGTGCCCGAGGTGTACATGATGGTGGCCAGCTCGTCGCCACCCCGCACCGGGTTGCCGGCCAGCGGGGCGGTGCGGGCGGTGATGGCGTCCCAGTCCTGGGTGCCGGCCGGCATCTCGGCCAATGCGGGCGCCAGCGGCAGGCGGATGCAGGGCCGGCCGGCCTGGGCAAAGTCCATCACCCCGGGCTTCATGCCGGCCCAGCCGTCGAGCTTGCCGATGAACAGCCAGCGCGCCTCGCTGTGGGCCAGGATCTGGCGGATGGTCTCAGCCGCCAAGGTGGGGTAGAGCGGCACCGAGACACCGCCGGCCAGCCAGATCGAGAAATCAGCCATCAGCCACCAGGCGGTGTTCTTCGACAGCAGCGCCACCCGGTCGCCCGGCTGCAGACCTTCGGCCAACAGGTGAGCCGCCATGCGGCGCGCGCCGTCCAGCACCTGGGCCCAGGTGAAGGTGGTGACCGCGCCCGCACCGTCCTTACCGTCCTTACCGTCCTTACCCATTGGCTGGGTCAGCACCACCCGCGACGGCGCCGTCTGCTCCCAATGGTAGAGGCGCTGCAAGGCCAGCTTGGACGGGTCGATCTCGGTGTGGCGCATGGGTCAGGGCCTTTCGGGGCGTGGACATCCAGGGCGTGGGCATCCAGGGCGCCCAGCCTAGCTGGCCGCGCCGCGCCTGCCCAGCGGGGTTTCGAGATCAGGGTTTCCGGCGCCGGGCGTGCGCCCAGCGGGCCGCCGAGGCCGGTGAATCAGGCCCGGCGGCCCTTGCCCTGTGCGCTGGCCAGTTGCTCGCCCAGGCGGCGCGCGGCACGCAAGCTCAGGCTCAGGTCCAGGTCGGCCTGCGGGCAGATCGCCCGCGCCACCTCGTCCAGCGTCTGCGGCTGCCGCATCAGTGCGGCCACGATCACCGACAAGGCCAGCGGGCAACGCCGGGGGTGCGGCACCGCCAGGTCCAGCAGGCCCTGGGCGGCGATGTGGTGGCGCACGCTGGCCACCGCCGCCGCACCCAGGCCCCAGCTCTCGCACAGCGCCGCACCCAGCGCGTCATGGCTGACGCCAAAGCCGGTGTGCTCCAGCTGGCACAGATCACCGTCGGACGGCGCCGCACGCAGCATCGCCCGGTAGTGGTCGGGCGCATGGCGGAACAGCACCGCCTTGCCGCACTCTTCGAACAAACCCGCTGAGTGCGCCGCCCAGGCGTCCTGGCCCAGCGCCTGCGCCAGCCGGCTCATCAACAGGCTGCGCTGGGCCGCGCGGGCCCAGATCGGGTCCAGTTCGGGGGCCGGTGCAAAGGCCGCGCGCAGGCCCATCTCGAAGGTGATGCCCGCCACCTCCGCCGTACCCAGGTAGGTGATGGCCTGCTGCACGCTCTGCACCCGGCCCTGCAAGCCGTAGAGCGACGAGTTGACGGCCCGCATCACCGCCGACGCCAGCGCCATGTCGGCCTCGACCAGTGCGGCCACCGCCGCCTGGTTGACATCGTCCTCGGCCAGCAGCAGCGACAGCTTGACCAACACATCCGGCTGGGCCGGGATGTCGATCTCCAGGCTGCGCAATTGGGGGGCGACGGACATGGCGGGCTGGGGGCGCCGCACGGGGCGGGCTTGGTTGGCTGGGACAGGGCCTCAGGCTAGCGCCTGGCTGGCCGGCCCAAAGCCCGATTCAGGCCTGCGGGGCCCTGCTTATCGGCCGCTGGCGAATCGTCAAGCCCGCCCAAAAAAAAGCGCCAGGCGGTCAGGCCTGGCGCTGTGCGGTGGCGGTCTTGCCCATCGTGGCGCTGTGTTGTTGTCGGGCGCCGGGTCAAACACCCCGTTGTTTTGACGCTTGCTCAGTCTCCTCAGTCCCCCAGGCCTGTGCAGCCCGATTGGGACGGCCGCACCTGCCGAGTTGGGGGCACTGTAGGCAGCGCCCTGCGCTCCGTCAGCCCGGGATTACCCGTCGTTTTGACGCGCCAGCGACAGCTTTTTGCAATCGTTACCAATCAAGCCACCAGCGGGCTCGCATGAGGCCCCAATTCAGCCCGCCAGGATCAGGCCGGCGGCCCGCTCGGCGATCATCAAGGTGGGTGAGTTGGTGTTGCCGCTGGTGATGCTGGGCATCACGCTGGCATCGGCAATGCGCAGTCCGGCCACGCCGCGCACCCGCAGCTCGGGGTCGACCACCGCCAGCGGGTCGTCAGCGTGGCCCATGCGGGCAGTGCCCACCGGGTGAAAGATGGTGGTGCCGATGTCGCCGGCCAGCCGCGCCA
>JANLZT010000493.1:0-2349 GCA_031366465.1 Betaproteobacteria bacterium
GCGGCAAGGCCGGCGGTGCTTCGGCCGGCAAATCAAAAAAAGGCAGGGACAGGTTCACAAGATGACTGTACGTTTATACAGTCATGTCGGCAAGCACCCCGCCCCGTGCTGCGGGCCTGCCGGTGCAGCGCCACCGCCGCGCCGGCCCGGCCCGTGTGCGGGCCAGATAATCCGGCGGCCCACCGTCCTGCCAAATCGGGCGCCCCGCCCCGGCCCCCCATGCCCACCCTGCTGCAGCGCTTTGCCCGCATCACGCCTTACTTCCGCCATGGCCGGGCCGGCCTGGTGGTGGCCTTCATCGGCTCACTGGTGGGCGCGGCCACCGAGCCTTTGATCCCCGAGCTGATGAAACCGCTGCTCGACCAGGGCTTCACGGCCGGCAGGCTGGCGCTGTGGATGGTGCCGGTGGCCATCGTCGGCATCTTTGCGCTGCGCGGGGCGGCCGGTTTTGTGGCCCAGTACGCGCTGTCCTGGGCCGCCTACCGCGGTGTGCAAGATCTGCGCGAGGCGCTGTTCCAGCGCATCCTCACCGGCCAGCCGGCGATGTTTGGCCAACGCAGCGCCAGCAGCCTGACCAACACCCTGGTCTACGAGGTGCAGACCGGCGCCACCCAGCTCGTCAACTCGGTGCTCACGCTGGTCAAGGATTCACTCACGCTGCTGGCCCTGCTGGCCTACCTGTTCTGGCTGAACTGGAAGTTGACGCTGTTTGTCGGCGTGCTGTTCCCGGCGGTGGCGCTGCTGATGCGCAGCGTGGGCAAGCGCCTGCACCGGCTGGCGCGCGAGGGCCAGGACGCTACCGACTCGCTGGCCTATGTGGTCGAAGAAAACGTGCTGGCCTGGCGCATCGTGCGCCTGCACGGCGCGGCCAAGCCCCAAGCCAGGCGCTTCGAGCAGCATGCGCTGACGCTGCGCCGGGTGCTGCTCAAGATCGTCGCCGCCAGCGGCGCGATGACGCCTGTCACCCAGCTCTTCACCGCACTGGCGCTGTCCGCCGTGATCGTGGTGGCGCTGTGGCAGAGCAGCGCCACCGGCGCCACGGTGGGCGGCTTTGTGGCCTTCATCACCGCGATGCTGATGCTGGTGGCACCCGTCAAACACCTGTCGGACATCATGGCGCCGATCACCCGCGGCCTGGCCTCGATCGAACGCGGGCTGGAACTGCTGGACGACAGCCCGGCCGAGCAGGGCGGCACTTACCAGCCGGCCGGCCCGGGTGGAAGAGCCCAGGGCCGGCTGGTGCTGGACGATGTGCAACTGCGCTACCGCGACGACCAGGCCCCGGCGCTGAATGGCCTGTCGCTGGTGATCGAGGCCGGCCAGACGGTGGCGCTGGTGGGGCCCTCAGGGGCCGGCAAATCGTCGCTGATCAACCTGCTGCCGCGCTTTGTGCTGCCCACAGTGGGCGCCATCACGCTGGACGGCGTGGCGTTGGCCGACTGGCAGATCGACGCGCTGCGCCGGCAGTTTGCGCTGGTCAGCCAGGACGTGGTGATGTTCAACGACAGCCTGGCCGCCAACGTGGCGCTGGGCGCCGAGGTGGATTTGGCCCGGGTGCGCGACGCCCTGGCCGGCGCCCATTTGCAAGACTTTGTGGCCGGCCTGCCGCAGGGCCTGCACACGCTGATCGGTCACAACGGCAGTGAGCTCTCAGGCGGCCAGCGCCAGCGCCTGGCGATCGCCCGGGCGCTGTACAAGGACGCACCCGTGCTGATCCTGGACGAGGCCACCTCGGCGCTGGACAGCGAATCCGAACGCGCGGTGCAGGCCGCTCTCGACACCCTGATGCGCGGCCGCACCACGCTGATCATCGCCCACCGCCTGTCCACCATCGAGCATGCCGACCGCATCGTGGTGCTGGACGCCGGCCAGGTGGTCGAGCAAGGCGCGCATGCCACGCTGCTGGCCGCGGGTGGGCTGTATGCGCGGCTGCATGCGCTGCAGTTCCGCAGTTAGGGCCGCGCCGCGCACAGCTCCCGCGTGACCCCACCTGCCCCCACCTTCTTCGAGACCGGCGCGCAGTTCGGGGCCTGGCTGCAGGCCCACGGCGCCCAGCAGACCCAGCTCATCGTCGGCTTCTGGAAGGTCGGCAGCGGCCGCCCCAGCATGGGCTGGCCCGAGTCGGTGGACGAGGCGCTGTGCGTGGGCTGGATCGACGGCGTGCGCAAGCGCATCGACGACCAGGCCTACCAGATCCGCTTCACGCCGCGCCGGCCGGGCTCGATCTGGAGCGCCATCAACCTCGCCAAGGTGCAGCTGCTGCTGGCCCAGGGCCGGATGCAGCCGGCCGGGCTGCAGGCCTATGCCGGGCGGCTGGCGCACAAGTCGGCCATCTACGCCTACGAGCAG
>JANLZT010000588.1:0-2102 GCA_031366465.1 Betaproteobacteria bacterium
GGGCCGCCCAGGGCTGACCAGGGGCCCCCTGCCGCCCCGGCGGCAAGCTGGCGCTGCCAGCACTGCACCACCACGCCGCTGGCGGGCTGGCTGCCACGGTTGGCCACCCGCACTTTCAGTTGGCCAGCTTCCAGGCGCAGCCAGTCCGGGTGGGCCAGCCAGCGGCTGGCAGGGTCGGCTATGGCCGACAAGGGCACCGGGGCGTAGCCGCCATCGCCTGCCGGCTGCGGCCCCGGCCCGTCTGATCGGCCGCGTTGGTCGGCCACAAACACATCCACCGCCGGCGGGCGGCCCACGCCCTCGGCCATCGCCAGCGGCTGGTCGGTGGCATACAGGCCTTGCTGCTCAAAGGCCCAGCGGATCACCTTGTGCACCTGCCCGCCCTGGCGCCTGAGCGTTCGGGTGATTTCTTCGCTGTAAGGCCAGTGGGCCTGCACCTGCCAGTCGCCGGTGCCCAGGTCGGCGTCGATCAGCGCGCTGGCCAGTTGATCCGGCGTGCGTGCCGGGGCCACGCTGTCGGCGCCCAGCAGGGCCAGCGCGCGCATCACCAGGTAGACGCAGTAGTCGGCGGCCTCGCGGCGCAGGGGCTGGTGGATGTCGCCAAAGCTGTCGCCACCGAGTGAGCGGTACAGGCGGAACAGCGTGGACGACAGCATCTGGCCCTCGAAATAGCCGTGGTGGTGGCGAGCCCGCGCTGCCTGCACCGACAGCCGCAGCACATTGCGCCGGCCGCACCAGCCATAGCCGTCGCCGGCCGAGCGGTCATGGCGCCGACCGGCCACCTGCACCCAGGGGTAGGTGACAAAGCGCAGATGGGGGTCCTGGGCCAGGCTGGAGTCGGGGTCGGCGGTGATGGCGGCCAGCGCGTCGCCCACGCCATGGGCAAAGGGCAGCTCCAGCTCGCCGGTGGCGGCAAAGTTCAGCACATGGCCAAACTCGTGCCAGGCCCAGCGCGGGTCGGCCGCGACGCCCAGGTATTGGGCGCGTTCGCGCGGCGGGCCGGCGGGTGGCGGGTTGGGGCCCGCAGCGGCGTTTGCGGCGGCGGCGGCCTCGGGGGTCACCGGCAAGGGCAGGCGCACCCGGTGGCTGGCATTGGCGGCGGCAAAGCGCACCATCAATTGGGGCTGCAAACGGGGCGGCTGGGCGGCTGCGGGTTTGCCGGCCGCAGGCTGGCCGACAGCGGGCGGTGCCAGGTCAGGCCAGAAGGGCCGCACCTCGGCATTGACCGCGTCACCGCCGGGGGCCCCGCGCATCGCCGCGCGAGGCCGCAGCACCAGCGGCAGGCCGGCATGGCGGAAGTAGGCCTCGGCCCGCAAGCCATAGGCATCGAGCCGGTCGAACAACTCGAAGCCCCGCAAAAAGGCGTGCACGGCGGCCATCGCATCGCTGCGCAGCTCGCTGCTGTCCAACGCCGAGACCTGCACCACGTTGTTGGCGTCGGCGGCCAGCGTGGCGGTCTGGCCGGCGGGCAGGCCGCGCACCAGGAATCGCGGGTCACTGGGGCCGGACTGCAGGCTGGTGGCGTGCCGAGGCAGGGCCCAGGCGATGTCGCGGAAGAGCGCCAGCGCCTGCCGGGTGGGCCGGCGATCCCGCAGGCTGGCCACCGGCCCGCAGGACGCCGGGTCGCGCTCGAGCATCTCGACCTGCTCGACCGGCTTGACCTGCTTGTCGGCGTAGCCCTGGCGCGCCACGGCGCAACTGCGGTGCTGCTCAAAGCGCAGCACCCGGGTGACTTGGCGGCTGGCATCGACCTGCACTTCAAACTGAAACAAGGGCGGGCTGTCCTTGCCGGTGATGCTGGCGTGGCGCTTGAGCTGCCCCAGGCCCTTGACGATCAGGTCGCCCTGGTCCTTGGCATCGTCCTCGCCGGGCACCGGGCAATAGGCCTGGATCCTGATGCCCGGCGCCAGGCCCAGCGCGTCGGCAACCTGGCGCTCGATCTCCTGCTGGTAGGACCGCGCCGGCAGCGCCTGGCCGGGCTGGGCCGCAAGCGGGCGCCATGTCGGCACCCTTGCCAGGGCCTGGGCCGGCGCCAGGCAAGACAAGGCCAGGCCGTGGATGCGCGCCCGCCAGGCGCCGGGGCTGGGGCAGTCAATGTGCAG
>JANLZT010000592.1:0-2873 GCA_031366465.1 Betaproteobacteria bacterium
AGCGCCGGCACGGTCTTGAGCACCACCACCACCGATGCCGGTGGCCTGTACTCGTTCAGCAACCTCAACCCGGCCGACTACAAGATTCAGGTGGTGGCGCCGACCGGTTACTTCGTGAGCAAGAAGGACCAGGGTGGCAACGACGCCCTCGACAGCGACATCGACAGCACCGGCACCACGGTGGTGACCACGCTGTCGGCCGGCGAGAACGACCTGAGCTGGGATGCCGGCCTCTACCGCAAGGCCAGTGTGGGTGACAAGGTCTGGTCGGATTCCAACCACAACAACCTGCAGGATGTGGGCGAGGTGGGCATCGCCCACATCGTCGTCAAGCTGCTCGATACGTCCGGCACAGTGCTGGCCAGCACCAGCACCAACAGCAGCGGCAACTACCTGTTCTCAGACCTCGACCCGGGCAGTTATGTGCTGCAGTTCGACAAGACCGGCGTCAAGCACTACGAGTGGGGTCAATGGAATGACTTGAAGAAGTGGGCGTTTGCGGTCAAGGATGTCGGCAGCAATGACGCCGTGGACTCAGACGTTGCCGGTGATGCCTACGCGACCAACAATGTCAGCAAGACCGATGCGTTCATGCTGATGTCGGGCCAGAACGACCTGACCCGTGATGCCGGCATCACCCCGATCGTGCTCGACCTGGACGGCAATGGCATCCACACCATCAGCCGTGCTGACAGCAAGGGCGCATTCGATCTGTTTGGCAACGGCACAGCCATCCAGTCGGGCTGGATTTCGGGCAGCGACGGTTTCCTGGCGGTGGACAAGAACGGCAACGGCAAGATCGACAGCATCGGCGAGCTGTTCGGCGGCAACGCCAAGGGGGCGGGGTTCGCCAGCCTGGCGGCCTTTGACAGCAACGGTGACGGCCTGGTCAACAACCTGGACGCCGACTTCGGCAAGCTGATGATCTGGCGCGATGCCAACGGCAACCACGCCACCGACGCCGGTGAGCTGGTGAGCCTGGCCCAAGCCGGCGTGGCCAGCTTGACGGTGGGCTATACCGAGCTGCCGTTCGTCGATGCCCAGGGCAATCTGCACCTGGAGCGCAGCTCGGCCACGCTCGACAGCGGTGCCTCGGTGGCGATGACCGACGTGTACTTCAACGTCTCGGCCGACGACGCTGCCGCAGCCGGCATCCAGTTGCCGTCAATGGCCGACCTGCTGGGTGACGACCGGGCGCTGGATGTGGTGGTGGGGGGGTCTGACCGGGCCAACACCTGCCAGCAGCGCCTGGCCGACGACACCGGGTCTTGCCATGCCGGTGATGCAGGTGAAATGCTGCGCCGCCTGGCTGCCTTGTCGCAGACCGAGAGCCACGCCGTGGCGGGATGAGCAGCATGCCTGCGCTGGCGGCGCCTTTGGCCGCCGGCTGGGCAGCGGCAAGGCAACCGCCCCAGGCCGAGGTTGGCCTGGGGCGGTTTTTGCCGCCTGCGTGGTCAAGCCAGCGGCCAACAGTGCGGGTTCTTGCCGAATCTGCCGGCTTGTTGGCCCCGGCAGGGCTGGGATGGGCTGAATGAAGTGGGGAATGGTGCCGAAACCCTGGTGCATGCGTCCGTCGCCTGACGCACCCCCTTGCCCTGCCCGCAGTCAACCGACCCTGAGATGACCTCCTACTCAAACTCCCTGCAACACGACGACCCGGATGCGGTGAGCAGCGACGGTGTGCTGCCCTTGCACGGCAGCATCGTGTTCCTGGCGCGCCTGCTGGGCACCTCGCTGCAGTCCGAGCGGCTGCGCGAGGCGCTCGAGGCCAGCCCGCTAACTGCGCTGCCCGGTGCGCCCGGCGCGGATGCGCTGCAGGACATGCTCAACCATGCCGACCTGGTGGGCACCTTGCTGCCCGAGGGCCAGCGCCGCCCCACCGAGCTGCCGGCCCTGGTGGTGGGGGCGGGCGGCCGGGCGGTGGTGGTGCTGTCGCAACGCGAGGGCGGCTTCGAGTGCCATCTGCCGAGCATCGAAGGGGTCAGTTGGCTCAACGCTGCGGCGATTGCCGAAGAAGTGCCCAACGCCCGCTGGACTGCGGTGCGGGCGCGCATGTACTTCGACCAGCGCAGCCTGCTCTACACCCTGCCCGAGCCCGGCGCCTGGTTCTGGGGCGTGTTCCGGCGCAACCGCTGGCTGTTTGCCTGGGCCTTGCTGGGCACCACCGCGCTCAACATCTTTGGCGCCCTGGTGCCGTTCTACTCGATGGCGGTGTACGACAGGGTGATCCCCAATGCCGCGCTCGGCAGCCTGGGCGTGCTGACCACGGCGGCCTGCATGGTGCTGGCGTTCGAGTTCGTGATGCGATTGCTGCGCAGCAACCTGCTGGAGGCCGCCGCGCGGCGCATGGACGTGGCGCTGTCGGCGCGGGTGTTTGCGCAGTGCCTGAAGATGCGCTCGTCCAGCCGGCCGGCGTCGGGCGGGGTGCTGGCCAACACCGTGCGCGATTTCGAGTCGGTGCGCGATTTCTTCGCCTCCACCACCCTCACCGTGTTGGGTGACCTGCCCTTCATGCTGCTCTACATCGGCGTGATCCTGCTGGTGGGCGGCTGGCTGGCGGTGATCCCGATGGTGGCCATCCCTGTGCTGCTGGGCATTGCCTGGGTGGCGCGCGGGCCGCTGGCGCGGCGCGTCAACGAGGGCACCCAAGAAAGCTCACAGCGCACGGCGCACCTGTTCGAGACCATGAACGGCCTGGACACCATCAAGACCCTGGGTGCCGAGGCCTGGAGCCGGCGCAAATGGGAGGGCCTGACCCAGGCCATCTCGCACAACAGCCTGCACACCCGCGAGATCTCGTCCCGCGTCAGCTACAGCAACGCCGCAGTACTGGCCGGCGTGGGCGTGGCGGTGGTGGCGCTGGGCGCGATGCT
>JANLZT010000609.1:0-2601 GCA_031366465.1 Betaproteobacteria bacterium
CCCGGCTGGTGCAGGTCGTGGACAAAGGCCGACAGCGCCTCGTGGCGCTTGGCGGGCTGGGGCTGCAGGGCCTGGCGCAGCACGCTGTCGAGCCAGGCCGGCAGGTCGCGGCGGGTGTTGCGGGCCGGCTGGTAGTGCAGCTTGTGCAGATCGCTGGGGCCACGCACCTGGGTCACTTGCAGGCCATAGGGCAATTGACCGGTCCACATCTGGTAGGCGATCACCGCCAGCGAGAACAGGTCCGCGCTGGGCGACCCGCCCGCGCCGGTGAAGTACTCGGGCGCGGCGTATTGCAGTGAGCCCAGCAGGGCGCTGGCGCCGGGCTGGCGCGTGCCCTCGGCCAGCCCGGCAACGTGGGTGGCGCCAAAGTCGATGATCTTCACGCTGCCGCTGCGGTCGATCATGATGTTGTCGGGCCGCAGGTCCTGGTGCAGCATGTCCTTGCGGTGGAAGGCCTGCAGGCCCTTGGCCACCTGCTCGACGATGCTGCGCACCGTGTCCAGGTCGGGCCGCGGGTGGTCGCTCATCCAGCGCGCCAAGGTTTGACCGTCGACGTACTCCATGGCCACAAACAGGTGGCGGCGCGGCCGGTCTTGGTTGCAGGGTTTGAGCACATGCGCGCTGTCGATGCGGCGCGCCACCCATTCCTCCAGCAAGAAGCGGTCGAGGTAGGCCGGGTCGTCGCGCAGGTCCACCGACGGCGTCTTGAGCACCACCTGCTGGCCGCTGGCCTGGTCCAGCGCCAGGTGGATGTGGCTGCGCGCGCTGGCCTGCAGCTCGCGCACGATGGTGTAGCCCTCGAACGACATGCGGGGCTGCAGCGCGGGCGGCAAGGCCAGGCCCTGGCGCTGGGCGTGCAGGCGGTGCGCCTGCTCGTCGGGCAGCGCGGCGATGCGCACGATCTGCAGCGTCAGGTTGTCCTGGCTGCCGCGCGCTTGGGCCAATGCCACCAGCGCGGCGGCGGCGGCGTTCAGGTCGTCCGGGCTGGCGGCCAGCGCCGCGTGCACCGCCGCCGCGTCCAGGTGCTCATAGGCGCCGTCGGTGGCCAGCAAATAGACCTCACCGATCTCGGTGGTCCAGCTACGGTAGTCGATCTCCACGCTGGGGCCGGTGCCCAGGGCCCGACCGAGGTAGGTCTGGCTGTCGGACACCCGCACCCGGTGGTCCTCGGTGAGCTGCTCCAGTGCCTGCCGGTGCAGGCGGTAGACGCGGGTGTCGCCGACATGCAGCAGATGGGCCTCACGGCCCTTGAAGACCAGCGCACTGAAGGTGCAGACATAGCCCCGGTCCTTGTCGAAGCGGGCGTCGCTGCGTTGGGTCTGGCCGTGCAGCCAGGCGTTGGTGGCCTGCAGCACGCGCTGCGCGGCGCGCTTGACCGGCCAGGCCTCGGAGGTGGCGTAGTAGTCGTCCAGAAAGCCGCGCACCGCAGCGGCGCTGGCCACCTGGCTGACCGCGCTGCTGCCGATGCCGTCGGCCAGCGCCACCACGATGCCCTTGGCGCTGAGCATGGGCTCGGCCGGGATCGCCGCGCCGTGGAAGTCCTGGTTGAGCGGCTGGCCGCCAGCGTCGGAATGCTGGCCAAGATGGATGCGGAGTGCGGCGGTCACTGGACTGCCTTCGTGCTTCGCACTCCGGTATTCGCCCTTGGGCCGGCCCGGCGGGCTCAAGCTGCGCGCTGGGGCGCGGTCTTGTAGTGGGTGGAGTAGAGCGTGGCGCCGACAAAGGTCAGGCCGCCGACCAGGTTGCCGACGATGGTGGGGATCTCGTTCCACAGCAGGTAGTCGAGGAAGGTGAAGTGGCCGCCCAACATCAGGCCCGACGGGAACAGGTACATGTTGACGATGGAGTGCTCGAAGCCCATGTAGAAGAACACCAGGATGGGCATCCACATCGCGATCACCTTGCCCGACACCGAGGTCGACATCATCGCCGCCACCACGCCGGTGGACACCATCCAGTTGCACATCACCGCGCGGATGAACAGCGTCAGCATGCCGGCCCCGCCGTGGGCGGCATAGCCCAGGGTGCGGCTCTCGCCGATGCTGCCGATCTTCTGGCCCACCGCATTGGGCGCCTCGGTGAAGCCGAAGGTGAAGATGATGGCCATGAACAAGGCCACCGTCAGGGCCCCGGCAAAGTTGCCAAAGAACACCAATGTCCAGTTGCGCAGCACGCCGGCCCAGGTGGCGCCGGGGCGCTTGTCCATCACCGCCAGGGGCGCCAGCGTGAAGACCCCGGTCAGCAGGTCGAAGCCCATCAGGTAGAGCAGGCAAAAACCCACCGGGAACAGCAGCGAGCCGACCAAGGGGCTGCCGGTGTTGACCGACACCGTGACCGCAAAGGCCGCCGCCAGCGCCAGGATGGCACCGGCCATGTAGGCCCGGATCAGCGTGTCGCGGGTCGACATCAGCAGTTTGGATTCGCCAGCGTCGACCATCTTGGTGACGAACTCGGCAGGTGCTAGATAGGCCATGTGGGTTGGATCTGGGTTGGATGCGGGCGGGGCGCGGTGATCTGACGTTGGGGCAGGCAGCGCCCGGCATGTGTGGCGAGACGCTCGGTCGCCAATATCCGCCAGCGGCAGCGGGGACTGATCGGTGA
>JANLZT010000613.1:0-2201 GCA_031366465.1 Betaproteobacteria bacterium
CAACGACCCGGCCGACAAGGACATGTACTTCGACCCGATGGAAGACAAGGTCTACCGGCATCCCACTTTCTACAAATTGCCGACTGAAGTCGACCACATGTGAGGCCACCGACCACCATGCAAGCCTCGATTGCCATCGACGAAAAAAACCTTGCCCAGCAATACCTGCTGCGCCTGGCCGACACCTGTTTGATCCTGGGCCAGCGCCTGGGCGAGTGGACCGGCCATGCGCCGGTGCTTGAAGAAGACATAGCACTCGCCAATATGGCGCTCGACCTGATCGGCCAGGCCCGTGCGCTGCTGACGCATGCCGGCCGCAGCCTGGGCCATGACGAGGATCAGCTGGCTTTTCTGCGCGACGAGCGCGACTACCGCAACCCCACGCTGGTGGAACTGCCGGGCGGCCCCAAGGTGGGCGACTTTGCCTTCACCGTGCTACGCAATCTGCTGGTGTCCACCTGGCTGAAATTGCTGTGGCAGCGCCTGGCCGCCAGTTCCAGCGATGCCGAGCTGGCCGCGATTGCGGGCAAGGCCGTCAAAGAGGCGCGCTACCACCAGCAGCATGCCGCCGACTGGGTGGTGCGCCTGGGCGACGGCACGCCCGAATCGCAGCGCCGCTGCAAGGCCGCGCTGGCGGAGATCTGGCGCTACACGCCCGAGCTGTTCGACGACGATGCGGTGGATGCCGCAGCGCAAGCCAGCGGCCTGGGGCCAGCCTGGTCCGAGTTGAAAACCCCCTGGCTGGCCGAGGTGGGCAATGTGCTGGCCGAGGCCACGCTGGCGGTGCCCGCCGCATCAGCTTTCCGCAGCACCGGCAAGCATGGCGTGCACAGCGAACACATGGGCTTCATGCTGGCCGAGATGCAGCAATTGCAGCGCAGCTTCCCCGGGGGCGTGTGGTGACTGGGCTGGTGGCCCAGGCCGACCGTGTGGCGCAAGCCTGGGTGGTCTTGAACAGCGTGCTCGACCCCGAGGTACCGGCGCTGTCGGTCTGTGATCTTGGCATCGTGCGCGAGGTGATAGCCCACGACGACGGGCTGGAGCTGGTGCTCACCCCCACCTACTCGGGCTGCCCGGCCACCGAGGTGATCGAACAGGATTGCCTGGCCGCAATAGCCGCCGCCGGCTTGGGGTCCGCGCGGGTCACGCTGCGCCGCGCCCCAGCCTGGACCACCGACTGGATCAGCGCCGCCGGCCGCGACAAGCTGCTGGCTTACGGCATCGCACCGCCCGGGCCGGTGCAGCCGGGCGACGGCGTGCCGATGCGCTTTGTGCGCCGCCGCGCCGGCCCGGCAATCGCCTGCCCGCGCTGCGCCAGCACGGCCACCGAGCAGTTGTCGGCCTTTGGCGCCACCGCCTGCAAGTCGCTCTACCGCTGCCTGGCCTGCCGCGAGCCCTTCGAGCACTTCAAACCGATTTAGGCGCATGCCATGAGCACCCCCCTGTTCCACCCGCTGCGCGTGCGCGCCATCGAGCCCGACACCACCGAGGCCGTGATCGTCAGCTTCGAGGTGCCGCCCGAGTTGCGCGACACCTTCGGCTTCACCCAGGGCCAGTACCTGACGCTGCGCAAGACGATTGACGAGGTCGACCTGCGCCGCTCCTACTCGATCTGCGCTGGCGTGGACGATGGCGAGTTGCGGGTGGGCGTGCGCAAGGTCAAGGGCGGCGTGTTCTCCAACTGGATCAATGAGCAACTGCAGCCCGGCGACAGCATCAGCGTGATGGCGCCGCAGGGCCGTTTCTTTGTGCCATTGGCTCCGGCCGCGCGTCGCCACCATGTCGGCATTGCCGGCGGCAGCGGCATCACGCCGATCCTGTCGATCATGAAGACGGTGCTGGCGCGCGAGCCGCACAGCCGCTTCACGCTGCTGTATGGCAACCGCTCGCTCAAATCGACGATGTTCAAAGAGGAACTGGAGGACCTGAAGAACCGCTACATGACGCGGCTGGTGCTGCAACATGTTTTCTCAGATGAACAGACCGACTCGCCCCTCAACATGGGCCTGATGAACCGCGACAAGATCGCCGAGTTCCTGCACAGCGTGTTGCCGGCGGCCGGCATCGCCCAGGCCTATATCTGCGGGCCCTTCCAGATGAATGACGAGGCCGAGGCCGCGCTGCTGGCGGCCGGCGTGCCCGAGGACAGTGTTCACATCGAGCGCTTCGGCGTGGCGGCGCCGGCAGCGGGTGCGGCTGCG
>JANLZT010000616.1:0-2146 GCA_031366465.1 Betaproteobacteria bacterium
TGGCCGCGCTGTCCTTGGCCACGTCGGCACCCGCCGCACCGGTGTCGTTCACCGGCGATCTGGCCAACGACAACGATGTCGTGCTGTTCAGTTTCACGCTGGCCGCCGACGCCGATGTGACGCTGCGCAGCTGGTCCTACGCTGGCGGCACCAACGCGGCGGGCAGCCTGGTCGCGGCGGGCGGCTTCGACCCGGTGGTCGCGCTGTTTGCCGGGTCGGGCAACTCGGCCGTGCTGATCGACGGCAACGACGATGGGTCGGGTGTGGCCACCGATGCCGGCAGCGGCCGGGCGCTGGACGCCCTGCTGCGCTTGATCCTGCAGTCAGGCACCTACACCCTGGCGCTGTCCCAGGTGGCCAACTTTGCCAACGGCCCCTTGCTGGGCGACGGATTTCTCGGCGCCGGCAATCCGGGCTTTGGCGGCCGCAGCAGCCACTGGGCGCTGGACGTGCTGGGCGCCGACCTGGCCAGCACGGTGCCTGAACCCGGCGCGCTGGCGCTGGTGCTGCTGGGCCTGGCGGTCCTGGGCACGCAGGCGGCCCGCAGCGCGCGGCCGCGCAGCCTGCCTTAGCGGCCTGCCTCAGGCCCGGTGCAGCGCCGGTACAGGCCCAGTACAGGCCCGGGCCAGCGCTGCGGGCGGCGCTGCCTGCCCGGTGGCCCGGCGCAATGGCTCGCAAACTGCCGTCAACCCACCCGCTCGCCACTGATCCACAAACGGATCATCGCCACCGTCTCGGCGTCCAGCACCATCTGCTCGCGCTCGCACAGGAACAAAACCTGGTTGACCAGCCGCTGGGCCAGGGTGCGCACATCGTCCTGGCCGCGGCCAAAGACATGGCCATTGAGCTGCATGCCGCGCAGGATGAAAACCACGTCGCGCATTGACACGTCCAGGCCATGGCGCTGCTGGCATTGCTCGCGGATGCGGCGGGCGGTCTCGGTGGGCTCATAGCCCTGCAAGGCCAGGTCTTCACACAGCAGATCGAGGATGTGGCGCAGCGCGCTGGGCGGCAGCAGCGGCGCGCCGGTCAGGCCGCAGACCTCGCGCGCCACCGCCAGCACCGCCTCCTGGCCGGCCCAGCGGTTGTCGCGCTCGGCATGGGCGTCGGCATCGGCTGCGGCCGGGTTGTCCAGTGAATGGTGGGCCGGGTCGGCCACCCGGCCGCCCGAGCCGTTCAGCCAGACCAGCGGCGCCAGGCCCAAGGATCGGAAAAAGGGTTTGAAGGTGCCGTGGCCGTTCCATTGGTCCAGCAAGGGCGAGAACTCATTGCGCAGGCGCAGTGCCAGCGGGCCGGCGGCCACCGGCATCGGCGCTTGTGCGACCAGTTGATGGATGCGCTGGCCGATGCGGGCCAGGTCGTCACTGCTGGCGCTGCGCGGCGCGCCCGGGTCGGCAGGGATGTTGGCCGCTGGCCCGGCGGCGTCTTCAAGGCTGGCCGGGCTGTCGGGCGGCACTGCGCCCACGGCGGGCAGGGCCAGGCCCGGATCGGCCAGGTCGGCGCTCAGCCCCAACGCCTGCTCGATGAACAGCCGCTCGTCGATCAGCAAATCGGCGCTGGCCTGGTAGGCCGCCGACGGGAAACCGATGGCCAGCACCGAGGTGCGCCGGTCATAGCGCCGCAGCTTGCGCAGCACCGGGGTGAAGTCGGCGTCGGCTGAGAGCACGATGAACTCGTCATAGCGGGTCTCGTGCTGCAGCAGCTCAATGATGTCGAGCACCATGTGGATGTCGGTGCTGGTCTTGCCCTGGGCGGTGACGGGCGGGCAATCGACGATCTCGAAACCGGCCCGCAAAAAAGCATGCCGGTAGGTCTGGTACCAGTTCGGGTTGAGGTAGCAGCGCCGCACCAACAGCCGGCGCCGGGCCTGCGGGTCGTGGCCCACCGGGATCTCCAGCGATTCGGTGAGCCAGCGTATCCATTCGATGGGCTGGCGCGCAAAGCGCTCGGCCGCAGCCGGCTGCAGCTGACGCAACTGGGTGTAGACGTTGTCGAAATCGACAAACAAGGCACTCTTCATGGATGGACCGGCTGGGCAGGGCTGGGCTGGGCAGTATGGCCCAGCGCGTGGTCCACCCCGATGGCCACCCCGATGGCCACCGTTCTTTACCACGGCGCCGGCTTCGCGCCGCCGTGCCGGCCGTTG
>JANLZT010000637.1:0-2414 GCA_031366465.1 Betaproteobacteria bacterium
GAGTTCACGCTGATCGACGACTACGGCCACCACCCGGTGGAGATGGCCGCAGTGATCGCCGCCGCGCGCGGGGCCTTCCCGGGCCGGCGCCTGGTGCTGGCCTTCCAGCCCCACCGCTACACCCGCACCCGCGATTGCTTCGAAGACTTTGTGAAAGTGATGGGCACGGCAGACGTCGTGCTGCTCACCGAGGTTTATTCGGCCGGTGAGTCACCCGTGGTGGCCGCCGATGGCCGGGCCCTGGCGCGGGCCTTGCGGGTGGCCGGCAAGGTCGACCCGCTGTTCATCGACGACATCCATGACCTGCCCGACGCCATCGTCGGGCAGGCCCGTGGCGGCGATGTGGTGATCGCGATGGGCGCCGGCTCGATGGGCGCGGTGTCGCCCAAGGTGGTGGAGAAGTTTTTCTTGGGGGAGCTGGCATGAACTCGGCGGTGACGATGCCGGCCATCGACGTCCAAAGCCTGGGCCGGGTGGCCGTGCTGATGGGCGGCAGCAGCGCCGAGCGCGCGATATCGCTGATGTCGGGCGGCGGCGTGCTGGCCGCGCTGCAGGGCCTGGGGGTGGACGCGCTGGCCTTTGATCCGGCCGAGCGCGACCTGGGTGAGCTGAAACGCGAAGGTTTCCAGCGCGTCTTCATCGCGCTGCACGGCCGCCACGGTGAGGACGGCACGGTGCAGGGCGCCCTCGAATTGCTGGGTATCCCCTACACCGGCTCGGGCGTGCTGGCCTCGGCCATCGCGATGGACAAGACCATGACCAAGCGGGTCTGGCAGGCGGCCGGCCTGCCCACGCCGGCCTTCGTCTGGCTGGGCGCTGACGAGCAGCAACGCGAGCGGCTGCGCCGGGTACCCGATGAGCTGGGCCTGCCGCTGATCGTCAAGCCGCCGCGCGAGGGCTCGTCGATCGGCATCAGCAAGGTGGCGGGTTATTCGGACATGGCTGCGGCCGTGCATTTGGCCGCCGCTTACGACCCCGATGTGTTGTGCGAGGCCTTCATCGAGGGCGACGAGATCACCTGCCCGGTGATCGGCAGCGGCCGCAACGCCACCGCGCTGCCGGTGGTGCGCATCGTCGCGCCCGAGGGCAAGTACGACTACCAGAACAAATACTTCACCGACGACACCACCTACCTGTGCCCCAGCGGCTTGGGGCCCGACGAAGAGGCCGAGATCCAGCGCATCGTCGTGTCGGCCTACCGGGCCCTGGGTTGCCGGGGCTGGGGCCGCGCCGACCTGATGATCCGCGCCACCGACCGGGCGCCTTTTTTGCTGGAGATGAACACCTCGCCCGGCATGACCGGCCACTCGCTGGTGCCGATCTCGGCGCGCGCGGCCGGCCTGTCCTACCCGCAGCTGTGCCTCTACCTGCTGGCCAGCGCCAGCCTCGACAGCGCGGCTGCCACGGCGGGCTGAATCCTGATGATCCTGCGCCCACCCAGCCTCGCCCTGCAAGCCAGCCAAAGCGCCGGCCCCAGCGCCAGCCTGCCGGCCGACGTGCGCCTGATGCACAGCACCGCCAACGCGGTGTTCGTGGTGGCAGCGCTGGCGCTGTGCGCGGCGGTGTTGGTGTGGGTGGCGCGCTGGCCGATGTTCGCGATCCGCAGCATCCGGATCGAGGGCGAGGTCAGCCGCAACAGCGAGAGCACCATCCGCGCCAATGCAATGCACCGGCTGGCCGGCAGCTTTGTCACGCTGGATCTGCAAAAAACCCGCGCCGCCTTTGAGCAAGTGCCCTGGGTGCGGCGCGCGGAGGTGCACAAGGTCTGGCCGATGCGTTTGTCGGTGCAGCTGGAAGAGCATGAGCCGGCCGCGCTGTGGGCGGCCGGCGACGGCAACGACAGGCTGGTCAACAGCTACGGCGAGGTCTTCGAGGCCAATGTCGGCGATGTCGAGGACGACGAGCTGCCCCGTTTGAGCGGCCCCGACGGCAGCGCGCCGCAGATGCTGGCGATGCTGCAGCGGCTGGCGCCGCTGTTCGAAGGTGCGGACGCTGGCGATGTGGCCGCGCTGTGGCTGTCGGCGCGCGGCTCGTGGCGGCTGCAGTTGGACAAGGGCGCCACGCTGGAGCTGGGCCGGGGCAGCGAGGACGAAGTGGTGGCCCGCACGCAGCAGTTTGTGCGCACCCTGCCCCGGGTGCAGGCGCAGTACCAGCGCCCGCTGGAATCAGCCGACCTGCGCCATGCCGGCGGCTTTGCGGTGCGCCTGAAGGGCATCACCACCCAGCCGCCCGCCCCGCCACAGCGCCGCGCGCCGGCCGCCGCCGCGCGGCCCCAACGCAGGCGATAAGCCAGCACACCAAAGGGCACACATGGCCAAGGAATACAAGGATTTGATCGTCGGGCTCGACATCGGCACCGCCAAGGTGATGGCGGTGGCGGCCGAGGTGCTGCCCAACGGTGAGCTGCGGCTGGC
>JANLZT010000642.1:0-5775 GCA_031366465.1 Betaproteobacteria bacterium
GGCCACCGTTGGCCGCAGCGGCAAATGGGCCGCCCAGACGCCGCAGATGTTCCGCCTGGGCCTGCTGCTGCCGGCGCTGCGCGCGGCCGGGCCCCAGGTGACCGACGAGGCCAGCGCGGTCGAGGCCCTGGGCCACAGACCGCTGCTGGTGCGCGGCGACTACCGCAACCTCAAGGTCACCTGGCCGGCCGATTTCGAGCTGGCCGAACGCCTGCTGCCCCGTCCGGAGACCGCCATGCCCGATTCCGCCACCAACCTTGCCACCCTGCGCATCGGCGAGGGCTGGGACACCCATGCCCTGGTCACAGGCCGGCCGCTGCTGCTGGGCGGCGTCACCATCCCGCACAGCCACGGCTTGCTGGGGCATTCGGACGCCGACGCGCTGCTGCATGCCATCACCGACGCGCTGTTCGGCGCCGCCGCGCTGGGCGACATCGGCCGGCACTTTCCCGACACCGATCCGGCATTCCGGGGCGCCGATTCGGGCCGGCTGCTGGCCGAGTGCGCGCGCCGGGTGCAGGCCGCCGGCTGGGCCATCGTCAACATCGATGCCACCGTCGTCGCCCAGGCGCCCAGGCTGGCGCCGCACATCCCGGCGATGGTCGAGCGCATCGCGGCGCTGTTGGGCCTGGTGGCCGGCCAGATCAATGTCAAGGCCAAGACGGCCGAGAAAATGGGCCCGGTGGGCGAGGGCCGGGCCATCGAGGCCCGCGCGGTCTGCCTGTTGAGCCGGGCTTGATTGGCTGAACCTGGGCCCGCCGCGCCGCCCTCAGACGTGCGGCTGGCGCGCCAGCCGCAGCCGCAGATGCACCATCAAGCCGCCATCGGGGGCGTTGGCGATCTCCACCTGGCCGCCCATGCGCTGCATCGATTTCTCGACGATGGCCAGGCCCAGGCCGGCACCGGTGGCGGCGGTGCGGGCGGCATCACCGCGGAAGAAGGGGGTGGTCAATTGGCTGAGTTTTTCAGCCGGCACGCCCGAGCCGTGGTCGCGCACGGTGCAGATCACCCAGCCGCCGGCGCGCACGCAATTGACGCTGACCATCGCGATGCCGGTGTCGGGGCCGCGGCCATAGCGGCGGGCGTTCTCGAACAGGTTGGCAAACACCCGCGCCAGCTCCACCTCGTCGGCCAGCACCTCCAGGTCGATGGCCAGCTTGGAGGTGATGCGGATCTCGCTGGGGTCGCGAAAGCTCGCCGCCTCGCGGTCGATCAGCCGCGACAGCAGCACCGGGCGCAGGTGGGTGGCGCCAGGCCGGGCGTAGTCCATGAACTTGTCGATGATGGCGTCGAGCTGGTCGATGTCAGACGCCATGTTGATGCGCGCGTCCTCCTCGGCCACGCTCATCTCGGTCTCCAGGCGCAGCCGGGCCAGCGGGGTGCGAAGGTCGTGGCTGATGCCGGCCAGCATCACCGCGCGGTCTTCTTCGACCTTGGCCAGCTCGCGCGCCATGCGGTTAAAACCCATGTTGACCTCGCGGATCTCGCTGGTGATGGTGGTCTCGTCCAGGCGCGAGTCGTACTCGCCGCCGCGGATGCGGCTGGCCGCAAACGACAGGTCGCGCAGCGGCCGGTTGATGGCCCGCGCGATCAACACCGACCCGACCAGCGTGATGGTGATGGCCAGGCCCAGCCAGATCGGCAGACGCTCAGGCGCGCCGGTGGGCAACATCGCCGGCGGCGGCTTGATCCACCAGGCCTCGCGGTCGAGGTTCAGGCCCAGCCACACGCCGGGCTGGCCATTGACCATGCTGGCCAGCAGCAGATCATTGCCCAACGCCGGTCGCAGCGCCGCCTGCAGCTCGCGCAGGTGGCTGTCGGCAGGCGGGGCGGCCCAGCTGTCGGCAGCGCCATGCGGCTGCATCAGCAGGCCTTCACGCGCCTCCAGGGCCTTGAGCAGGGCAGCGCGCTGGCTGCGATCGACCAGCCGCAAGGAGGTGCCCGTCAGGTTGACCACGCTGCCCAGCAACCGGGCCGAGCGCTGTAGCCCCGAGGCCTCACGGTCAAACTCGCGCAAGGCCTGCATCCAGGCAAACACCCCCGCCGCCAGCAACAGCAGCAGCAGCACAAAGGTGCGCCAGAACAGGCTGAAGGCCACACCCTGCTTGGTCATGCGGGCTCCGACACCTGCGCTGGCTCAGGCCGCGCCATCGGGCACGAAGACATAGCCCACGCCCCACACCGTCTGGATGTAGCGCGGCTGGGCCGCATCGGGCTCGATCAGCTTGCGCAACCGCGAAACCTGCACGTCCAGGCTGCGGTCAAAGGGCTCAAATTCGCGGCCGCGCGCCAGCTGGGCCAGCTTGTCGCGCGACAGCGGCTGGCGCGGATGCCGCACCAGGGCCTTGAGCATCGAGAACTCGCCGGTGGTCAGCGCAATGCCCTCGCCCTCGCGGGTCAGCCGGCGCAGCGAAAGGTCAAACTCGAAGGGGCCGAAGTTGACCACTTGCGCCTCCTTGCTGGGCGCGCCGGGGGCCTCCTGGGCCGGCCGGCGGCGCAGCACGGCATGGATGCGGGCCAGCAACTCGCGCGGGTTGAAGGGCTTGGGCAGGTAGTCGTCGGCACCCACCTCCAGGCCGACGATGCGGTCCACGTCCTCGACCTTGGCGGTGAGCATGATGATCGGCGTGGCGTCGTTGGCCGCGCGCAGCCGGCGGCAGATCGACAGGCCGTCCTCGCCGGGCAGCATCAGGTCGAGCACGATCAGGTCGATGTTCTCGCGGGTCAGCATGCGGTTGAGGGCCTTGCCGTCCTCGGCCAGCAGTACCTCGAAACCCTCCTGGGTGAGGTAGCGCCGCAGCAGGTCGCGGATGCGGGCGTCATCGTCAACCACCACGATGCGGTCGGCTCTGGCAGTGGCGGCAGTGGACATGCGGGCTCCCGATTTGTAACAAGGGCATTGTGCTGGTGGCAGATCCGACCAGATCGCCGGATCTGACCGTCTGTTACAAATACCTGCGCCTTGCATCGGCTTGTTGCACAAATCGATGTTTTCGGGCGGCTGGTTTCTGGCGCTGATTTCGGGCATCCCGCCGGGGCTGTCAACCCGCCGGAGGGCGGCGGCGCTGAATGGGGCTGGGCATCGATACTGCCCAGGCCGCCTTCCACCCTCTCCACCTCCTAGACCAGGATGCGCATGACTCCAGCCCTGATGCAAAGTCCGCAAAGTCCGCAAAGTCCGCAAAGTCCGCAATGCCCGCAATGCCCGCAATGTCCACCCCGCGCCGGCCGCCATGCGGCCCTGCTGCTGGCCACCCTGCTGGCCAGCCTGGCCGGCAGCAGCCAGGCGGCTGCCCAGGTGCTGCCGCCGCCGCAAAACGTGGTCTCGCTGGCGGCCGATGCCAGCGCCGAGGTGCTGCAGGACATGCTGACGATCACGCTCGGCGTCACCCGCGAGGGCGCCGATGCGGCCAGCGTGCAAAGCCAGTTGCGCCAGGTGCTGGACGCGGCATTGGTCGAGGCCCGCAAGGCCCAGCGGCCGGGCCAGCTGGAGCCCCGCACCGGTGCTTTCTCGCTCTACCCGCGCTACAACCCCAAGCCCGGGGCCGGCAACAGCATCAGCGGCTGGCAGGGCCGGGCCGAGCTGCTGCTGGAGGGGCGCGATGTGGCCGCCATCAGCTTGCTTGCCGGCCGTTTGGGCAACTTGGGCAACCCGGGCGGGGCCGGCGTTGCGGCGGGCATGGTGGTGTCGCGGGTGGCCTTCAGCCTGTCGCGCGAGGCCCGCGAGGCGGCCGAGGCCGAGGTGGTCACCCAGGCCATCAGCCGCTTCAAGGGCCGGGCCGAGACCTATGCCCGCCAGTTCGGCTTTGGCAGCTACAGCCTGCGCGAGGTGAGCGTGGGCGCCGGCGAGGTGGCAGCACCCATGGGCCAGCCGACGGTGCGCATGATGCGATCAGCGGCGGCGCCGGCCGCAGCGGACGAGGCCCAGCCGGTGGAGGCCGGCAAGGCCACCGTCAGCGTCACGGTCAGTGGCAGCATCCAGTTGTCGCCCCGCTAAGCCCCGGAGAAAGCCCCGTGACCGACCAGCCCGCTGATTCACCCCGCCTCAAGGACCTCCAATGCCTGGACAGCAAGGGCCTGCACCGCATGGCTTATTGGGAGTGGGGCGACGCCGCCAACCCCCGGGTGCTGGTGTGCGTGCACGGCCTGTCGCGCCAGGGGCGTGACTTTGACGTGCTGGCGCGGGCGATGTGCGGCGACTACCGGGTGGTCTGCCCCGACGTGGTGGGCCGGGGCCAGAGCGGTTGGCTGGCCGACGCGATGGGCTACAACCTGCCGGCCTATGTGGCCGACATGGTCACGCTGCTGGCCCGCCTGCAGGCCGACACCGTGCACTGGGTGGGCACCTCGAGGGGCGGGCTGATCGGCCTGGGGCTGGCGGCGCTGGCCGGCTCACCGGTCAGCCGGCTGGTGCTCAATGATGTGGGGCCGACGCTTGAGCCGGTCTCGCTGCAGCGCATCGGCACTTACCTGGGCCAGCCCCAGCATTGGGCCAGCCTTGACGAGGCGGCCGACGCGCTGTGGGCGATCAGCCAGAGCTTCGGCCCGCACAGCCGCGAACAATGGCTGGCTTTGACACGGCCCCAGCTGCGCACTGACGGTGCGGGCTTCAAATCGCATTACGACCCGGCGATCGCGCTGCCGTTCAAGGCGATCACGCCTGAGCTGGCCCGCCTGGGCGAGGCCGCGCTGTGGCAGGCCTACGACCAGTTGCGCTGCCCCACGCTGCTGCTGCGCGGTGCAAGCTCAGACCTGCTGTCGCCGGCCACCGCCCAGGCCATGACCCAGCGCGGCCCGCGCGCCAGCCTGCTGCAGATCCCTGGGGTGGGCCATGCGCCCACGCTGGTGCAGCCCGACCAGGTGCGCAGCGTGCGGGAGTTTCTGCTCGGGCCATGAAGACCCGGCCCGGCCTGCCGCAGCCCGACGCTGCGGCCATCGTGATGCTGGCTGAGCAGTCTGGCCCGTCAGCGCAGGACGCCGCCGCCGCAGCGCCTGGCCACGGCGCGGCGGCCGTTGCTCACCTGTCTGATGACAGCGGCGCCCAGGCCTTGCAGCGGGCCCGCGCCTTTGCCGAACCGCTGCTGGCCGGCCGGGCCCTGGACAGTGGCGAGGACGCGCTGCAGCATGCCGACGGCGTGGCCGCCATCCTGCAAACCATCGGCGCCGGCCCGGCGATGCGGGTGGCGGCCTACCTGGTCTACGCGGGTGACTATTTGCAGCGGCCCGAGGAGGTGGTGGCCAAGGCCTTTGGCCAGCACTACGCCAGCCTGGTGACCCACACCCGCAAGCTGGTGCAGATCCAGCGTGCCGCGCGCGAGGCCCGGGTTGGCGCCGACCAGCGCGCGCTGCAGACCGAGCGGGTGCGCAAGATGCTGCTGGCCTTCTCGCGCGATCTGCGGGTGGTGCTGCTGCGGCTGGCCTCGCGCCTGCAGACGCTGCGTTGGTATGCCGCCACCAAGCGGCCCTGCCCGGTGCTGCTGGCGCAGGAGTCGCAACAGGTGTTTGCGCCGCTGGCCAACCGGCTGGGCATCTGGCAGATCAAGTGGGAGATGGAAGACCTGGCCTTCCGTTTCCTGCGGCCCGACGACTACAAGCTGCTGGCCGGCCTGCTGGCCGAAAAGCGCGCGCTGCGCGAAACCGGGGTCGAGCACATTCGCCGCCAGTTGCAGGATGAACTGGCCGCCGTGGGACTGGACGCTCAGGTGCAGGGCCGGCCCAAACACCTGTACAGCATCTGGAAAAAGATGCAAGGCAAGGGCCTGGCCTTGGCGCAGG
>JANLZT010000672.1:0-1510 GCA_031366465.1 Betaproteobacteria bacterium
GGCCACCGGATCGATACCCAACTTCAGCAACTCGACCGCGAGTTCGCGGCACTGCTGCGGCAAACGCTCGCGAACCGCTCCGGCCGGCGCTTTGGACAGGTCGTTCTGCCAGGCCAGCGCGAGGGTTCGCACCGCCAGGCCCAGGTCGGTCAGCAAGTCGGACGCAGGTGCGGCAAAGACGCCGTTGGCCTCTTTCAAGACCCAGCCGCCGGCGAGGGGTTGCAGGTCGGCGCGCGACAGCACCGACCGAAGCGTTTTGGCGATGACTGCCGACATCGCCGCGTGGTCTGCCGTGCCACCGGCACGCGCCAGCCGGATCGGTTCGATCTGCAGGCCGAGACGTTTGTAGCCTGCATCCCAGTTGGCACCCCTCAACTCGACGGCGTTCTTGTTGGCAAGCTCGCCAAGGTCTGGCAGCAACCCTGCGCCCAGCGCCTTGGTGGACACGGCCTTGGCATCGGCCATCAGCACCGGGACCACCAGGCGCAGGCTGGTGTCCGGCCTGGCGGTCAAGGCCTGCGCCAGCTCAAGCCGAACGTAGTCGACTTCACCCACCCGCTTTGCGCGCTTTTTCAGCTCTCTGAGCCACTCCGGGCCCATCACCGCCACCACCACCGAGGCCGCATCCATCGCCGATTTCAAGCGCGCGGGAAAGTCGGCGCCGGCATCGATCCGCTGGTCGTCGAAGAAGACGGCGTCGAGGCCAAATTCAGCCACCAGGCGCTGATACAGCGCCAAGGCATGGCCTGCCGTATCGGTACGCCGGTAGCTGACAAAGATCCACTCGCTACCAGCGCCCGCCATGCGCCCACCTCCTGCGTTAGTTTTTACGGTGGCTCTGCGGCCATCCACGACTGCGCCGGATGGTAGGGGAAGAAGCGCAAGTGCTGCGCTGTTGTGCGGCAGGTGCTTGACGCCAAGCTGCCGCTTGCCCTCTACTGCGCCCTCCCCCGACCCCCAGGAGACCCCGCATGGGCAAGACCGTGAGCTTCAATCGCCCCGATGGGCAAAGTGTGAATGGCTATCTGGCCGAGCCTGTCGGGCCGGTCGATGTGGCCGATGCCGCCAACGCCCCGGCGGTGGTGGTGATCCAGGAATGGTGGGGCCTGAACGACCAGATTCGCGGCGTGGCCGACCGCCTGGCCGCTGCCGGTATGCGCAGCCTGGTGCCTGACCTGTACCGCGGCAAATCCACCGTCGATGCCGAGGAGGCCAGCCACCTGATGACGGCGCTGGACTTCGCCGACGCGGCGTCCCAGGACATCGCCGGTGCGGTGGCTTACCTCAAGGCCGGCAGTGCCAAGGTCGGCGTCACCGGTTTCTGCATGGGCGGGGCGCTCACCCTCTTGGCGGCCGGCATGGCCCCGGGCATATCGGCTGCCGTGGCCTGGTACGGCCACCCGCCCATCGACTACCTCAACCCGGCGGCGATCAAGGCCCCGCTGATGTGTCACTGGGCGCTGCAGGACGCGCCCTTCCCGATCGCCGGGGTGGATGCGGTGGAAGAAAA
>JANLZT010000578.1:0-2779 GCA_031366465.1 Betaproteobacteria bacterium
TTGCCGGCGTCCATCAAGCTGCATTACGCGATGAAGGCCAACCCGATGCCGGCGCTGGTCGGCCTGATGGCCGGGCTGGTGGACGGCATCGATGTGGCCTCGGCCGGCGAGCTGAAAGTGGCGCTGGACGCCGGCGCTGACCCCGCCGAGATCAGCTTTGCCGGCCCCGGCAAGCGCGAGATCGAACTGCGCCAGGCGGTGGCGTCACGGGTGCTGATCAATGTCGAGTCCATGCGTGAAGTGGCCTGCCTGGGGCCGATCTCGCGGCAACTGGGCTTGCCCGCACGGGTGGCGGTGCGGGTCAACCCCGACTTCGAGCTCAAGGGCTCGGGCATGAAGATGGGCGGCGGCCCCAAGCAGTTTGGTGTCGACGTGGAACTGGTGCCCGAGATGCTGGCCCGCATCCAGGCTGCCGGCCTGGCCTTCGAGGGCTTTCATTTGTTTGCCGGATCGCAAAACCTGCGGCCCGATTCCATCTGCGAGGCCCAGCAAAAAGCCTATGCGCTGGCGCTGCGCCTGGCCGAGGCCTGCCCGCAGCCGGTGAAGTTTCTCAACCTGGGCGGCGGCTTTGGCATCCCCTACTTTCCGGGCGAGCAGGCGCTGGACCTGGCGCCGATTGCCGACAACCTGGCGGCCCTGGCCGAGCGCGCCCACCGCGATTTGCCGCAGGCCTCGCTGGTGATCGAGCTGGGCCGCTACCTGGTGGGCGAGGCCGGCATCTATGTCACGCGCATCGTTGATCGCAAGGTCTCACGCGGCCAGGTTTATTTGGTGACCGACGGCGGCCTGAACCACCATTTGTCGGCCTCGGGCAATTTTGGCCAGGTGGTGCGCAAGAACTACCCGGTGACCATCGGCAACCGGGCCGACGCCGCCCAGCGCGAGACGGTGTCGGTGGTGGGCCCGCTGTGCACCCCGCTGGACCTGCTGGCTGACCGCATGAATCTGCCGCTGGCCGATGTCGGTGACCTGGTGGTGGTGTTCCAGTCGGGGGCCTACGGGGCGAGCGCCAGCCCGCAGGCCTTTCTGGGGCATCCTGCGTGCGTCGAGGTGCTGGTTTGATGCTGGCGCCTGGGCCCACGCAAGCGCTGGGCGGGGTGCTGGGCCTGGTGTTGAGCCTGGTGTTGAGCCTGCTACAGACGGCCACCGCCGCCCAGATCGACGCCGACCCAGCAGCCCCCAAGGCTGAGCGGGTTTTGCCGATCAGCACGCCCGGCCGAAGCATCGACCGGGCGTTGGACGGCGGGCTTTCCACCGGTGACCGCAGCCTCGATCTGCTGTTGGAGGTGCAGCGGGGCTCTCAATACCGGCCCGAGGGCCTGCAAGCCGACCCGGCCCGCGATGGCCTGGCGCAAACCGGCAAGATGCCCGTTCGGCCCACGGCCCAGTCGCCTGGCGGGCCGGCCGGGTTGCCACCCGGCATGGCCGGCGCTGCGGGCAACCCGGGCATGGCAAGCACCCAGGCCACCCCAGGCACAGCCCTGCCTTCGGCCTTGCCGACGACCGGCATCGCAGCGCCCTCAGGTCGGCCAGCCGGTGGCGAGATCAAGCGCGACTGGGTGGGCATCAACAACGGCGCACTGGGCAGCGGCGTGCTTGGCAATGGGGGGGCCGGCAATGGTGTGATGGGCAATGGCACCGCAGGCAGCCCGGCACGCACCTTTGGCGCGGCGGGCGCCTACGGTGATGGCAGGCCAGCCCTGCCTGACAGCGGCCGTGCCGCGCGCGGGCAGCTAGTCCAACCACGCGACTTGCTGCTGTTTGTGAAGAACAACCTGCTGGAGATCGTGCTGAGCTGCGGCCTGGTGCTGTTGGTGATCGCGGGCGCCAAAGCCTACAGCCGGCGCCCTTGATCCCCTGTGCCAGCCGCTACCATCCGGCCCATCCTGCATCGCACCGGAGACCTGGATGATTACCCTGAGACTTGAGATCAACGGCCAGGCCGTGACCACCGAGGTGGCGCCCGCCACCCTGTTGATCGACCTGCTGCGCGGCCCGCTGGCACTCACCGGCACCCACAGTGGCTGCGACACGGGGCAGTGCGGCGCCTGCACCGTGCTGCTGGACGGCGACGCCGTCAAGAGTTGCAGCCTGCTGGCCGTCCAGGCCCAGGGCCGCCAGATCACCACCATCGAGGGCCTGGCCGGGCCGGCCGGCCTGCACCCGCTGCAGCAGGCCTTCAGCGATTGCCACGGCCTGCAATGCGGCTTTTGCACGCCGGGCATGGTGATGACCAGCGTCTGCCTGCTGGCCAAGACGCCGCGCCCCAGCGATGCCCAGATCGCCCATGCGCTGGAGGGCAACCTCTGCCGCTGCACCGGCTACGTGAACATCGTCGCGGCGGTGCGCCAGGCCTCGGTGGTGATGGCGGGAGAACAAGCATGACGGCCGCCGTCTCGATGGCCACCGGCCCGATGGCGGCCCGCTACGGCAGCGGCCAGGCCGTGCGTCGGCTGGAGGACGCCAGCCTGCTGGTCGGCCGTGGTCAGTACGCCGACGACATCACGCTGCCGGGCCAGACCTACCTCACCTTCCTGCGCAGCCCCTATGCCCACGCCCACATCACCGGGGTGGACAGCGCTGCCGCCCGGGCGATGCCCGGCGTGATCGCGGTCTACACCGGCGCCGACCTGGTAGCGGCCGGCCTCAAGCCGGCACCGGCACCGGCCGGCTTCCCCCGGCCCGATGGCAAGCCCGGCGTGTCGGCACCGCGCTACCCGCTGGCCCACGAGCGGGTGCGCTATGTGGGCGAGGCGGTGGTGGCGGTGGTGGCCGCCAC
>JANLZT010000710.1:0-1539 GCA_031366465.1 Betaproteobacteria bacterium
CGGCGCGCTGGCGCCGGCCAATGTGCAGTCGATCGTGGTCGATGAAGAGCGGCATGCGATGGACGTGGTGGTTGACGAGGAAAACCTCGCCATCGCCATCGGCCGGGGCGGGCAGAACGTGCGCCTGGCGTCCGAGATGACGGGCTGGCGCATCAACATCATGTCGGCCGAAGAGTCGCACGCCAAGCAGGCGGTGGAGAGTGACTCCAGCCGCAAGCTGTTTGTTGACAAGCTCGACGTCGATGTCGAGGTGGCTGACATCCTGATCGCCGAGGGTTTCACCAGCCTTGAAGAGATCGCCTATGTGCCGCTGCAAGAGCTGCTGGAGATCGAGTCCTTCGACGAGGACACCATCACCGAGCTGCGCAACCGGGCCAAGGACGCGCTGCTGACGATGGAAATCGCCCACGAGGAAAGCGTCGAGGAGGTCTCGCAAGACCTGCGCGACCTGGAGCTGGACGGCAAGGGCCTGAGCCTGGACCTGATCGGCAAGTTGGCCGACGGCGGCGTGCACAGCCGCGACGACCTGGCCGACCTGGCGGTGGATGAGCTGATCGAGATGACCGCCATCGACGAAGCCGGCGCCAAGGCATTGATCATGAAGGCACGGGAGCATTGGTTCACGGTCTGATCGCGGCAACGCGACCAAGCCCCACCATCCCCTGCCCCGTACCGCATTGAAGATTCGCAAGGAAATCCACCCATGGCCGTGACGACCGTCGCCCAGTTCGCAGCAGAGCTCAACCGTCCTGCCGGGACGCTGCTCGAACAGCTGCAGTCTGCCGGTGTCGCGAAGAAGTCACCCGACGACGCGCTGACCGAGTCCGACAAGGAGCGCCTGCTGGAGTTCCTGCGCCAGTCGCATGGCACCGGCAGCAGCGACCGCAAGAAGATCACACTGACGCGCAAGAGCACCAGCGAGATCCGGCAGGCTGACGCATCGGGCAAGGCCCGCACCATCCCGGTGCAGGTGCTCAAGAAGCGGGTCTTCGTCAAGCGCGACGACGCGCCCACCGGCGTCGAAGAGCTCAACATCGCTGCCGCCGCGGAGGCCGATTTGCGCCGCCGCGAGGACGAGGCCAACGCCCAGGCCGAGCTGTTGCGCCGCCAGGAAGATGAGTTGGCCGAGCAGTCGCGCCAACGCGCTGAGCGCGAACGCGAGCGGGCCGAGCGTGAAGCCGCCGACGCCGCTGCCCGCGAGGCCGCTGCTGCCGCCCAGGCCCAGGCCGAAGCCCAGGCCGCCGCCCGCCTGGCCGCGCAAGCCGCCGCCAAGGCCGAGGCCGCTGCGGCCATCGAGAAAGCCTCGGGCCCGGCGCCACGCGCGCCGGCCGGTGGTGCTGGCAAGGCCGCAGCCAGGGCCGCTGCGGCCCCGCCGGCCGCCGCCGCTGCGCCGGTGGCCGCGCCGCCGGTAGCCCCGCCAGTGACGGCGCCAGCGCCGGCCGCCGAGGCAGCCAAGCCGGGCATCCGCATCGTGAAGGCCGGCGATGCCGACGCCGCCGAGAAGCTGGCGCTGGCGGCCGTGGCCAAGCGCCGCCAGGC
>JANLZT010000716.1:0-8443 GCA_031366465.1 Betaproteobacteria bacterium
CCGGCCGGCCTGATGGCGCAGGCCGATTTTCGCCAAGGCCTGAAGCGCTTGCAGGCCCTGGGCCTGAGCTTCGACGCCTGGCTCTACCACCCGCAGATCCCTGAACTGGTGAGCCTGGCGCAGGCCATGCCCGGCCTGCCCATCGTGCTCAACCATGTCGGCGGGCCCTTGGCGGTCGGCCCCTACCAGGGCCGCCAGGCCGAGGTGCTGGCGCAGTGGCGGGCGGCGATGCAGGCGCTGGCAGCCTGCCCGAATGTCAGCGTCAAGCTGGGCGGGCTGGCGATGGTGATCTGTGGCTTCGATTTTCAGCTCCAGGCGGTGCCGCCCTCGTCGGAGCAGCTTGCTGCGGCCTGGCGGCCCTATCTGCACGGCAGCATCGAGTTGTTTGGCGCCGAGCGCTGCATGTTCGAGAGCAATTTCCCGGTGGACAAGGCCATGACCGGCTATGGCGTGCTGTGGAACGCTTTCAAGCGCGTCGCCGCCGACGCATCGGCGACCGAGAAGGCCTGGCTGTTCAAGGGCACGGCCGAGCGCTTTTATCGCCTGGCTCCGGCCTGAACTGGAACCCCGATGCGGCCCTACAAGCACCTGAACAAGCTGCCCTGGCTGGTCTTGTGCGTCTTGGGCAGCAGCCACGCTGCAGGGCTCAACTGCGCCGACGCCGCCAACAGCGTGGCCGCCAACATCCCCGCCGGTGGCCAGTCGCTGCGCATCACCCTGGCGGCTGACCAGGCCGCCAGCGCCAGCGCCAAGGCCCACTGCCTGATCGAGGGCAGCTTGAACGAGCGCATCGGCAAGGTCGATGGCCTCGCCTATGCCATCAAGTTCCGCATGCGTTTGCCGCAGGCCGCTGACTGGAACGGCAAGTTCTTCCAGGAGAGCGTGGGCGGGTCGGTGGGCACGCTGACAAGCACCTACGGCCTGACCTCGGGCATGACGACATCGGCGTTCTCGCGCGGCTACACCGTGATCATGGGTGATTCGGGCCACGACACCGCCATCAACACCAACCCCCAGGCGGGCGGTGCATCGGCGTTTGCACTCGACCCGCAGGCCCGCGTCGATTTTGGCCATGCGTCCTACGACCTGGTGGCCCGGGTCGGCAAGGCGATCTCCAAGGCCTATTACGCCAAGGATTCATCGCGCGCCTATTTCTCGGCCTGCTCCGACGGGGGCCGCCAGGCGGTGGGCATCGCTCAACGTTATCCGCAGCTGTTTGACGGCATCCTGGCGGCAGCGCCAGCGGTGGACATCCCGCACATGACAGCCTATGTGCCGCATTTGCTGCGCACCCTGGGCCCGCTGGCCACGGCCGGCGGCCATGTCGATGCAGCAGGCCGACCGCTGATCAACAAGGTCTACAGCGACGCTGACCTGCAACTGATCTCGGGCGCGGTGCTGGCAGCCTGCGATGGGCTGGACGGCTTGAAGGACGGCATCGTCAACCATATCGATGCCTGCACCGACGCGGTGGTGGCGCCGCAGCTCAAAGCCTTGGCTTGCACTGGCGACAAGGCTGCCACCTGCCTGAGCAGCGCGCAGATCGACGCCTTCCGCACCGCGATGGCCGGGCCCAAGACCTCCACCGGGGTGCAGGTCTACCCCGGCCATGCCTGGGACCCGGGCATTGGCGGCATCAACGGCGCGGCCTTCAACAATGGCTTTCGCGCCTTCTGGTTCGGCGCCTACGACGCGCCCGTCAACACCGCCACCAAGCTGACGCTGAGCGCGCCGCAGGCCGCCATGCTGTGGAAGACCCCGCCGCTGGCCCTGACCGCGCCCGAGTACACCGATCACTTCATGGCCTACAACATCGACGACACCGAGGCCAGCATCCACCGCAAGACCGCCGTCTACCCGCAGGCGGTGGCCGACTGGGGCCTGATGAACTCGCCCGATCTGTCGGGCTTCAAGCAGCGCGGCGGCAAGATGATTGCCTGGATCGGCAACGCCGACCCCGCCGTCAGCCCGCGCGCCACCATCGATTGGGTCAAGAGCGTGGACGCCCATGAAGGCGGCCGGGCCGGCGACTTCTTGAAGCTATTCGTGATCCCCGGCATGAACCACTGTGCCGGCGGCATGGCCACCGACCGCTTCGACATGCTGGGGCCGCTGGAGGACTGGGTCGAGCGCGGCGTCGCACCCCAGAGCGTGCCGGCCGAGGCGTCAAACCCGGGCTATTTCGGCGTCGCCAGCCGCAGCCGGCCCTTGTGCCCCTACCCCCGCTGGGCGCACTACGACCAGGTCGGCGACATCAATGTCGCGGCCAGCTTCAGTTGCCGGTGAGGCCCGTATGAACGCCACTATTCCCCACCTGGCCCAGGGCCGCCCGGGCTCACTCGAAGCCGCGCAGTGGCGCATGCGGGTCGAGCTGGCTGCGGCCTACCGCGCGGTTGACCACTTCGGCTGGACCGAGCAGATCTACGCCCACCTGACGGCGCGGCTGCCGGGCAGCGACAACCATTTCCTGATCAACCGCTGGGGCCTGAATTACGACGAGATCACCGCGTCGAACCTGGTGGAGATCGACCTCGACGGCCGGGTCGTCCATGCTGGCGCTGACGATGGCGGGGGCGGTGGTACCCAAGCCATCAACTACGCCGGCTTTGTCATCCACTCGGCGCTGCACATGACCGGCGATGCCGAGAACCATGTGGTGATGCACACCCACACCGTTGCCGGCATGGCGGTGGCGGCGCTGGCCGGCGGGCTGCTGCCAGTGTCGATGTTTGCCACCGCCTTCCACGGCACGCTGGCCTACCACGACTACGAAGGCGCGTCGCTCTACCTTGACGAGCGCGCGCGCCTGGTGGCGTCGCTGGGCAGCGCCAAAGCCATGATCCTGCGCAACCACGGCCTGATGGTGGTCGGGCGCACGGTGGCTGAGTGCTTTTTGCGCCTGTATCGCCTGGAGCGGGCCTGCCAGGTGCAGATCGCCGCAGCCGCCGCCGGCCCGCTGAATCTGCTGCCCGATGCGCTGGCGGCCAAATCAGGCGCCGATCTCAATGCCTTCCAAAGCCTGCACCCCGACGGCGAGGGCGCCATCGAGTTTGCCGCGCTGATGCGCAAGCTCGACCGCAAGGATGCGGGCTACCGACGCTGACGGCCCACCAGAACACCAACGATCACTGTGGATTGCAAGGAGACAGACATGCATTATTTCAATCGGATGTTCCGCCTGGGCTTGGCGGCTGGCGCGCTGGCCTTGACGCAGGCGGCCCTGGCCCAGCCGGCCATCAAGATCGGCGCCATCAACCCCTACAGCGGCCCGCTGGCGCTCTACGGCACCGAGGTGACGCGCGGCTACGAACTGGCGGTGGACCAGGTCAATGCCGCTGGCGGCCTGCTGGGCCGCAAGGTGGAGCTGGTGCGCGGTGATGCGGCCAACCCGCAGCAGGGCATTGCCACGGTCGAGCAACTGGTGACCAAGGACAAGGTCGATCTGTTCACCGGCACCTATATCAGCGCCATCTCCAACACCGCCAGCGACGCCGCGCTGCGCTACAACAAGCTGTACTGGGAGACCAATGCGGTGGCGCAAAGCCTGATCGACCGCGGCCTGCCCAACTTTGTGCGCACCGGGCCGGATGGCGGCACCTTTGCGATGACCGCCGTGGCCACCGTGCGCGACCTGATCGCGCCCTCGCTCAAGAAAGAGATGAAGGACCTGAGGGTCTGGATCGAGCATGAAGACTCGATCTACGGCACCTCGATTGCCGAGGCGCAGAAGCGCATGCTCGAAGCCTTTGGCACCAAGGTGGTGGGCATGGGCGCGCATTCGGCCCGCTCCATCGACTTGAACGACACCGTGCTGCGCGCCAAGCAGGCCAACCCCGATGTGCTGATCCAGACCGGCTATGTGCCAGACGGCAACCTGCTGTTCCGCACCGCACGCGACCAGGGCTTCAAGCCGGCCGCGATGCTGTGGGTGGGCACCGGCGACACGCCCGAGACACTGGAGGCGGTGGGCGCGGCATCACTCGAAGGCGTGCTGGTGGTGGGCTACCCGCGCACCGATGTGGCCGAGACTTTTGGACCCGGCGCCAAGGGCTACCTGGCGGCCTACCGCGCCAAGTACAAGGCCGAGCCCATCGCACCCCAGGGCATGGCGTCTTACACCGGCCTGTTGATCCTGTTTGAGGCCATCAAGGCCGCCGGCAGCACCGACATGGAGAAGGTGCGCGCGGCAGCAGCCAAGTTGGACAAGCCCACCGGCAGCTATCCCACCGGTTTTGGCGTCAAGTTCGACAAGGGCTTCCAGAACCAGCGCGCCACCTTGACGGCGGCGCAGTGGCAGGCCGGCAAGATGGTCACGGTGTTCCCGAAGAACGCGGTGACTGCGGGCGTCACGCTCAAGGGCCTGGCCCGGCCCTGAGGGCGGCCGGCCCCGGCCGCCACCCCAAGCGCTGCACCCCATGGACCAACTCCTCAACGTGCTGGTGTTCGGCATCCTGCTGGGCGGCATCTATGGCCTGGTCAGCATCGGCCTGAACCTGATCTTCGGCGTGGTGCGCATCGTCAACTTCGCCCAGGGCGAGCTGGTGATGTTCGGCATGTACGGCAGCTACTACGCCTATGCCACGCTGGGCATCAGCCCCTATCTGTCGGTGCTGGTGGTGGCGCCGCTGGTGGGCCTGCTGGGCATGGCGATCCAGCGCCTGGTGATCCAGCCACTGCGCGACGAGCCCAATATGCAGATATTCGCCACCTTCGGCCTGCTGATGATGTTCCAGAACATCATGCTGGCCCTCTCCAGGGGCGAGGCGCTGAGCATCGGCGGCCAGGTGGGCGCCGCCGTGCTGACCGTGGGCGACCTGAAAATCAGCGTGGTGCGCCTGGTCACTTTCGTGGCCACCACGCTGATAACCATCGCCCTGCACCTGTTTTTGTCGCGCACCCTGGCCGGCAAGGCGATCCGCGCGGTAACCCAGGACAAGCGCGCCGCCCGCGCCATGGGCATCCATGTCGAGCGCACCTTTTTGATCACCTTTGGCATCGGTGCGGCGCTGGCCGGCATGGCCGGTGTGCTGCTCACACCGATCTACTCGATCACGCCGGCGGTGGGCGGCAACTTCATCCTGGCGGCGTTTGCGGTGGTGGTGCTGGGCGGGCTGGGCAGCGTCTGGGGCGCCTACATCGGCGGCCTGATCGTCGGCGTGGTGGAAGCACTTGCCGGCTACTACATCGACCCTGCTTTGAAGAGCGCCGTCTGGTTCATCATTTTCCTGGTGGTGCTGATCGTGCGACCGTCCGGCCTGCTGGGCCAGGTGGGTGCCGAAGAGGTGGGCTTCCGTGAACAAAGCTGAGGCCTACAAAGCTGACTCAAGTGCCGCCGCCTCGGGCATCGAATCGGGCCCCCAAGCACTGTTGAAGTACGCGCTGATCATGGGCCTGGCGCTGCTGCCCTTTTTGCTGCTGGTCGACGACAGCTACTGGCTCAACATCATTGCCTTCACCTACCTGATGGGCGGGCTGGCGGCGGCCTGGAACATCATTGGCGGCTTTGCCGGCCAGTTCTCACTCGGCCACGGCGTGTTCTTTGGCATCGGCGCCTACTGCACGGCCCGCTTCTACGTCGATTTCGGCCTCTCGCCCTGGCTCACCGTGCTGCCGGCAGCGCTGTTTGCGGCTGGGGTGGCGATGTTGATCTCCTGGCCCACCTTCCGGCTGCGCGGGCCGTTCTTTGCCATCGCCACGCTGGCCTTCAACGAGGTGGCGTTTGTGATCGCCAACCACTTTGATTCGCTCACCGGCGGGCCGCGCGGCATCCTGATCCCCTTCAAGGCCGGCCTGGCCAACATGATCTTCAAGGAGCGCTGGCAGTACGCGCTGCTGATGTTCGTCTTCGTCGCGCTGGTGATCGGCGCCACCGTGCTGCTGCGCCGCAGCCGGCTGGGCTACTACCTGCTGGCGGTGCGCGAGGACGAAGACGCGGCGCGGGCCTCGGGCATCAACGTGCTGAAGGTCAAGCTGCAGGGCATGGCGCTGAGCGCCGGGCTCACATCCATCGGCGGCACGCTGTTTGCCATGTACCTGCGCTACATCGATCCGCCCACGCTGTTCACACTGCCCGAGGTGGGCGTCAAGTTCGCGCTACTGGCGCTGATCGGCGGGATTGGCACCATCGCCGGGCCGCTGCTGGGCGCGGCGCTGGTGATCCCGTTCGAGAACTTTCTGCGCGCCGAGCTGGCCAACGCCCTGCCCGGCCTGAACCTGGCCATCCTGGGCCTGCTGATGGTGCTGGCCGCGCTGTTCATGAAGCGCGGCGTGGTGGGGGCCTGGGGCGACCTGCTGGCCAGGCTGCGTTGGCTGTGGCGCAAGCAGCCATGAGCGGCGACCTGCTCTCGGTGGCCGGCGTGTGCAAGCAGTTTGGCGGGCTGCGCGCGGTGGACGACATCACGCTGGCGGTGCGACCGGGTGAGATCGTCAGCATCATCGGCCCCAACGGCGCCGGCAAGACCACCTTCTTCAACCTGCTCACCGGCCAACTGGCGCCTACGGCTGGCGAGGTGCGGTTGCGCGGCGCCACCATCAACCGGCTGGCACCGCACCAGCGGGCCCGGCTGGGCATGGGCCGCACCTTCCAGATCGCCAAGCCGCTGATCGCGCTGAGCGCACTTGAGAACGTGATGATCGGCGCCTTCCTCAAGCACCGCGCGCTGGCCGATGCGCGCGACAAGGCGATGGCGGTGCTGCAGCGGGTGGGCCTGGCCCACCTGGCGCGCCGCCGCGCCGGCGAGCTGACTTTGAGCGAGCGCCGCCGCCTGGAAGTGGCGCGCGCGTTGGCATTGGAGCCCGAGATCATCCTGCTCGACGAGGTCATGGCCGGCCTGAACCAGAGCGAGGTGGGCCAGGCCATCGAGCTGCTGCAGGGCCTGCATGCCGGCGGCCTGACCCTGCTGATCATCGAACACAACCTGAAGGTGGTGCGGGCGTTTTCGGAGCGGGTGGTGGTGCTGGACCGCGGCCGGCTGATCGCCGAAGGCTCGGCCGAGCAGATCCTGAGCGCCCCCGAGGTGGTCAAGGCCTACCTGGGCGAGGGCCACGCATGACCGCCAACCGAGAACCCATCGTCGCGAGCGACACCATCCTTAGCCTGGACGCGCTGCACTCAGGCTATGGCGAGTTGCCGGTGCTGCACGGCATCACGCTGGCGGTGCAGCGCGGCCAGATCTTCTCGGTGGTCGGTGCCAACGGCGCCGGCAAGACCACGTTGCTGCTGACGATTGCCGGCCACCTGCCGGTGCGGGCCGGCAGCGTCACCTTCGACGGCCAGGACATCAGCCGGCTGGCGGCCCATGCCGCCGCCGAACGTGGCCTGGTGCTGGTGCCCGAAGGCGGCCGACTCTTCCCCTTCATGACGGTGCTGGAGAACCTGGAGCTGGGCGCCTACCACCCGCAGGCGCGCCGCCGGATGGCCGAATCACTCGACGAGGTGCTGCGGCTGTTCCCTATCCTGGCCGAGCGGCGTGGCCAACTGGCTGGCCGGCTGTCGGGCGGCGAGCGCCAGATGTGCGCGGTGGCCCGCGCAATGATGGCCTGCCCCAAGCTGCTGATGCTCGACGAGCCCTCACTCGGCCTGGCGCCGATCATGGTCGACAAGGTCTTCGAGATGGTGGGCGAGCTGGTGCGCAGCAAGGGCCTGTCGGTGCTGCTGGTGGAGCAGAACGTGGGCAACGCGCTCAAGCTGTGCGGCCAGGGCTGCATCATCGAGCACGGCGCCATCCTCAAGATGGGGCGCGGCCAAGACCTGCTGCGCGACCCCGATGTGCAACGCTCCTACATGGGCCTGTAGCCACCATGAACCCTGAACGCAAACCCATCTGCAGCATCGGGGCTGGCGCCGGTTTTGCCGGCGACCGCATCGACCCGGCGGTGCTGCTGGCGGCGTCCGGCCAGGTCGACACCGTCGTGCTGGAGTGCCTGGCCGAACGCACGCTGGTGCCGTCGCTGCGGGCCCGCGCCGACAACCCGGCCGCAGGCTTCGACCCCCGGTTGCGGCGCCGGCTGAGCCCGCTGCTGCAAGCCGCCCGGCCCCGGGGCTGCCGCATCGTCTCCAACCTGGGCGCGGCCAATCCGCGTGCTGCGGGCCAGGCGATTGCCAAGCTGGCGGCCGAGCTGGGCTTGACCGGCACCCGGGTGGCGGCGGTGCATGGCGACGATGTGATGCACCTGCGCGAACACATCGCCTGGGACCGGCCGGTGCAGGGCCGATTGCTGGGCGCGCATGTCTACCTGGGCAGTGGCCCGTTGGCGCAGGCGCTGGACCAAGGCGCCGATGTCGTGGTGACCGGCCGGGTGGCCGATTCGGCCTTGTTTGCAGCCGCCGCGCTCAAGCATCTTGACCCCGGTGAAGCGGCGCTGGCCGGTGCCATCGCGATGGGCCATCTGCTGGAATGCGCCGGCCAGCTCACCGGCGGCAACTACGACCCGCTGCCCGGTG
>JANLZT010000582.1:0-5681 GCA_031366465.1 Betaproteobacteria bacterium
GGCAACGAGATCGAGCATCCGATGGCGGTGGCCATCCTCGGCGGCCTGCTTACATCCACCGTGCTCAACTTGTTCGTGGTGCCCGCGCTCTACTTGCGCTTCGGGCGCCCCATGGCGCAGCCGCAAGCCGGGCCGCAGGCCGCAGCGGCGCAGGGCTGAGGGGTCTTGTCGGGCAGGCAAGCCCTCGAAGCTGGCTCAATTCGGGAAGATCATCATGACGTTTCGTCCCCACCCGGCCCTGTTGATCGTGCTGCTGGCCACGGCCTGCGCTTTGCAGGCTTGCTCAAAGACGGGCAGCAGCAGCCATGCCGCAGCGGTCAAGCATTCCAGCATGACGCTCGAGGGCGACGGTATCAATCGCATCACCTTGTCCGAACTGGCCGTCCAGCGCCTGCGGTTTGAGTATGCCGAGGCCAAGCAGAGCGGTGACCGGATGAGCCTGCCCTACAACACCCTGTTGTACGACCCGATGGGCAAGGAATGGGTCTATGTCGGCCTGACACCCAACAGTTTCAAGCGCGCGCCGCTGAAAGTGGCGGCCATCGATGGCGACACTGTCTACTACACCGAGGGCCCTGCCGAGGGCACCAAGGTCGTCACCTGGGGTGCGGTGGAGTTGTCGGGTATCGAGTATGGGATCGGCAAGTGAGGCACGATCTGCGCACCGGGTTGTTCTGCGCCGGCTGTCTACTGGTGCTGGCCAACAGCCTGCCGGTGTCGGCCCAGCAGCGCTTTTCCGCGCTGGCCATGCGCATCGAGCGCAATGTCAGCGACCACGACCACGAGGTGGTGATCGAGGTAAAAAGCGGTGACAGTGGCCTGTCGACATTGAAGCTGGTAGCACCCGATGGCCGCACGCTGTTGGACTTGAAGGCCACCGACAGCCGCCTCGGCTTGCGCAGCCTGACGCTTGAAACGCCCGAGCCCAAGGACCTGGCCAAGCTGCTGGCCGACTATCCCGCCGGGCGATACGCCTTCACCGGCACCACCACGGCGGGCCAGGCGCTGGCCGGTGTGGTAACGCTGGATCACCAACTGCCCGAGCCGGCGCGCTGGCAGTTCCCGGCCGCCGATGCGCAAGCGGTGGCGCTGCGGGGCCTGGTGTTGCGATGGGATGTCGGCAAGGGCACGCGCAGCCAGACGCTGTCGATAGAAGACGAGAAGACCGGCCAGAAGGTGGTGCAGGCCACGATGCCGGCCACGGCCCGCCAATGGCCGGTGCCCGACGGCGCCCTGCGCGCGGGCACGGCCTACAAGCTGGCGCTGGGGGGCATCGGGCCGAGCGGCAATGCCAGCTACATCGAAACCAGCTTCACCACCCGTCGACCTTGATCCCGGAGTACCCGATTGATCCCTGGACCGTTTCCGCTGCTGTTGGTGGGTGTGGCGCTGTTGGGTGCCGGTGGCGTTTTGTTGGCGCGTCAACTGCGCAAGCGACTTGGCCAGACAGGCGCCGTCCCGCCACCGGCCGGGGCCACCTGGGCGGCCTGGGCGGCCTCGGCGGTGCTGATCGCGCTGGGGCTGGCGGGCATCGTGGCGGGCTCCAGCCTGGGCGGCCTGACCGGGCCTGCCGCGCCGGCCAGTGCCGGTGGTGGTGTGCCGGGCGAGGTGGATTTCGGCTTCGTGGAGCTGGACCACGGCGGCAGGGCCGTGTCGGTCGCCTCGTACAAGCATGGTGGGCCCATGCTGCTGCATCCCGGCGAGGTGCTGCACTACCAGGCCATCGGTGACGCCCCTTTGCCGCCGCTGGAACTGCACCTGGCGGGCCGCATCGTCGACCTCCCCGGTTCCAGTGGGCAGATCAACGTCGACGGCGCTGCCGGCCAGGCGCTGCCGGTGTTGATGCGCGCCAAGGGCGATCGGGAGTCGCTCCCTGGCGGTGCACCGCCCCGGGTGTCTGTCAAGGTGCAGGTGATCGGCCCGCCGCGCAAGCGCTGACGGGCCGTCACCCGCAGCACCTTGCCGGCTGGCGGCCTAGCGGATCGCCACCGGGTTGATCATCGACTGCACCGAACCCTGGTACTTGTTCTGGCCCAGCACGAACATGAACTCCCAGGCCTTGTCCTTGGCCAGTTCGGCGGTGTTGATATTTTCCAGGATGTAGGTGCCGCTCATCGGCAGCAGGATCTGGTGTACCTCGAAGATGCCGGCGCCGGTCTCGAAGGGGATGGCCTCCAAGGCCCAGGTGTCGGCGCCGATGGCCACCACGTTCTTGCTGACCAGGTAGCGTGCGCCCTCGCGGCCCAGGCCGGGTTCCACCGAGCCGAATCGTTTGGGTTCCTTCTCGATCAGGCTCAACCAGCCGGTGTGGAAGATCACCACATCGCCCTGGCGGATCTCAACGCCCTGCTTCTTGGCCGCGCCCTCGATCTCGGCCTTGTTGAAGGCGGTGCCTTCCTTGACCACCTCCACGCCGTAGTACGCGGCCATGTCGAGCAGCACGCCGCGGGTGACGAAGGGTGGGATCTTGTCGGCGCCCAGCTTGGTCAGCCCGCTGATGTTGCCGAACTCCTGCCACTTGATGCCGTTGTAGTAGCGGTCGCCCACGCCGATGTGGCCCAGGCCGTCAATCTGGGTGCCGATGCCGGTCCAGCAGTTCAGGATGTCGTCGTTGTAGGTGGTCTTGGTGGGGCCCAGGCCCTCGGCCGAGCCCTGCTGGCCGGGTTGCACGATGTAGATCGAGCAGGTCCGCGGCGGGTAGGCCGGGGTGGTGGTGTTCACCGTGATGCCCAGCGAATAGGTCTTGCCGGTCTTGATCAGCTTGGCGGCGCTGGCGGCCAGCTCGGGCGTCAGGTAGTTGGCGGCGCCCAACTCGTCCTTGGGCCCCCATTTGCTGGGGAACCAGGTCTGCTGGGCCGTGGCGGCCAGGCTGAGTGCGAGTGCGGCGGCACCGATCAGGGTCTTGTGCAAGGTCTTCAAGTCGTTCTCCTCGGGGGTTGAGTGAAAATCCAACAAAGCCCTCGTGCGGCATTGGCACGGGGTTTCTTGAACAGGGTTCAGGCGGTGGCTGGCACAACATTGGCGCCGCGTTCGATCACGAACTCGGCGTCCACCAGCTTGCGTGAATGGTTGAGGTCGCTCTGGGCGATCAGCACCGCCACCGCGCTGCCTTTGAGGCCGGCAATCACATCGCCCAGGCGCTTGGACAAGGCCGGCGCCACGCCCTCGAAGGGCTCGTCCAGCAGCAGCAGCCGGGTGCCCACCGCCAGCGCCCGGGCCAGCGCCACCAGCTTTTGCTGGCCGCCCGAGAGCAGCAGGGCGCGGCGGTTCTTCATGTCGATCAGCTCGGGCAGCACGCGGTAGACCAGGGTCAGGCGCTCGGCCTGGTTCAGCGACTTGTTCACCCACACCGGCAGCAGGATGTTTTCTTCCACCGTCAGTTCGGGCACCAGGCCGCGGTCCTCGGGCATGTAGCCGATGCCCAGCCCGGCCCGGGCATGGCGCGGCAGGCGGGCCAGGTCGTGGCCGTCAAAGTGGATGCGGCCCCGGCTGGCGGGCAGATGGCCCATCACCGCGCGCAGCAGCGTGGTCTTGCCCGCGCCGTTGCGACCCACCAGGCCGACCATGCTGCCGTCGGCCACTGTCAGCGACAAGCCGCGCAGCGCCAGCACGCCCTGGATCGCCACATGCAAGCTGTCGATCATCAACATGGGCTGCCTCGGGCCGTCATGGGCTGCCCAGCTCGCCGGTGACGTAGCGACGCACGTCGTCGGTGGCCAGCGCGCGCTCGGGCAGATCGTCGGCAATCACCCGGCCGGCATAGAAGGCGATCACCCGGCCGGCATGACGGCGCACGATGTCCATGTCGTGCTCGACAAACAGCACCGTGGTGGCGGTGGTGCCGCCCAGCGCGTCCATGATGGTGTCCATCATCGGGAACTTCTCGTCGGCCGACACGCCGCTGGTGGGCTCGTCGAGCAGCAGCAACTGGGGCCGGGCGGTGAGGGCCATGGCGATGTCGAGCAGCTTGCGCACGCCGCCGGGCAGCTCGGCCACCCGGCGCTGGCGGTGCTCGGCCAGGCGCATGCGCGCCAGAAGTGCCATCGCCCGGGCCACCGCGTCGCTGCGGCGCGCCGGCTGCCACAGGCTCAGGCGCTGGTCGTGGCAGGCATTGGCCACCAGCATGTTGTCGAGCACCGTCAGGTCGGGGTAGAGCTGCGGGATCTGGAAGGACCGCGCCACCCCCAGCCGGGTGATGGCGCGCGGCTGCAGGGCGGTGATGTCGCGCCCGGCCAGCGTGATGCGGCCGGCATCGGGCTTCAAATAGCCGGTGATCATGTTGACAAAGGTGGTCTTGCCCGCGCCATTGCTGCCGACCAGGCTGACCCGCTCGCCGGCCTGGACGCGGATGTCCAAGTCGGCCGCGGCCACCACCGCACCAAAGCGCTTGTTCAGGCCGCTGGCCTGCAACAGTGGCGTCACCGGGTGGCCCCGCGCATCCACAGCGACCCGATGCCCTTGGGCAGGAAGCGGATCACCGCCAGCAAGAACAGCCCCAGCGCCAATTGCCAGGTGTTGGGGAAATAGGCGCTGGAAAAGCTGCGCACCATCTCCAGCACCGTGCTGGCCACGAACACCGCCGCCACGCTCTGCCAGCCGGCCAGGATGGCGACAAAGACAAACTCGCCCGAGGTGGTCCAGAAGCTGAACTGCGGCTCGATGTGGCCCAGGCTCATCACGATCAGCGCCCCGCCCAGGCCGCCGCAAAAGGCCGCCAGCACAAAGTTGATGGCCATCGCCTGGCGCACCGACCCGCCCAGGTATTCCACCCGCAGCTCGTTGTCGCGCACCGCCAGCGAGATCAGGCCGCGGGTGGAATCAAAGTAGATGCGCGCCAGCAGCGCCATCACGGTGGCCATGCCGACGGTGAGCAGGTACAGCACATAGCCGACCCGCGCGTCCGGCAACTTGAAGCCCAGCAGCGTGGGCCGGCCCAGGTTGAAGCCGTCGGAGCCGCCCAGCACTTCGAGCTTCATCAGCAGGCCATAGGTCACCATCGACAGCGCCAGCGTGAGCATCGCAAAGAAGATGCCCCGGTAGCGCGACAGCAGCGGCGCAAAGGGTGCGGCAACCAGCACCGCCACCGCACCGCCGGCCAGCGCCAGGCCCAGCGCGTCCGTCAAGCCCAGCTTGTTGAACAGCAGCGCGGCGGTGTAGCCGCCAATGGCAAACACCATGCCCTGCCCGAAGGGCACCACGCCGCCGCGCATCAGCGCCACGATGCCCAGCGAGACCAGGCCATTGGCGGCGGCCATGGTGACCAGGAAGCTCAGCCACTTGGGGGCCCACAGGCCGGCCAGCGCCAGCACGGCCAGGGCGGCGGCGGCCAGCAGCACGAGGGTACGCAGGCGCGGTTGACGTGAGTCAAGCGGACGCCGTGGATCCGGCTCTGCCGGGCCACTGGCGGCGCCCCCTGGGGGGCTGAGGCCGGACCCAAACGGCGAGCCGTTTGTGCCTGCCGAAGGGCTGGGTCTCCGGCCCAGCGCGGCCTGCAAGGACGCCGAAGGCGCTTCGGGGGGGGTCATATCCTTCTGGCCTGAATGCGCTGGAACAGGCCCTCGGGCCGGAACATCAGCACCACCGCCATCACGATGTAGATCGAGAACAGCTCGGCCACCGGCGCCAGGTGCACCGCCAGCGAGCGCGCCAGGCCGACGATCAGCGCACCCACGGCCGCGCCC
>JANLZT010000732.1:0-4936 GCA_031366465.1 Betaproteobacteria bacterium
CCGTAGACCGTGGCGCTGCTGCTGAACACCATGCGCCGGCAGCCATGGGCGCGCATCGCCTCGCAGGTGCTGATCAGGCCGCCCACATTGTTGCGGTAGTAGGCCAGCGGCTGGGCGGTGGACTCACCCACCGCCTTGAAGGCCGCAAAGTGCACCACCGCGTCGATGGCGTGGCGCTCGAAGATGCCGTGCATGGCTGCGGCATCGGTGACATTGGCTTGCTCAAACACCGGGCTGCGGCCAGACAAGCGCTGCAGCCTGGCCAGCACCTCGGGCGAGCTGTTGGAGAAATCATCCACCCCCACCACCTGGAAGCCGGCCGCCTGCAGGGCCAGCCAGGTGTGGGATGCGATATAGCCGGTGGCACCGGTCAGCAGGATGGTGGGCATGGCGGATGGGGTGATGGATCTCAGGGTTCACTGCAGCACGAACTGGCCGAAGCAGCTGAGGCTGTTGTTGTTGAGCGATGTTGACAGCGCCGGGTTGCTGCTGCTGCGGCGCTCGGTGCCCAGGTCACAACCCAGTTGCAGGCTGCGGGTGGGCGACCAGCGGACGCCCAGGCCCAGGCTGGTGGCGTTGTCGCTGCCGTCAGCGGCGCTGGCAATGCCGCCCAGGTTGAGGGTGTTGACCAGGGCCCGCCTGGACTGTGCCAGCGAGGCGCTGAGCGCCACCTTGGCGCTCAGCTCGTAGTCGGCCGCCAGTTTGAGGGCGGTGGTGGTGCGGCTGTAGTCCACCGTGCCGGGGCCGAAGATGCCCAGGTTGACGGCGTCGTAGCTCTGGCCGGTGTCGCGCGACAACAGGCTGGTGAGCTTGATCTTGCCGGTGGCCTGCCAGACCCAACTGGCCGAGCCGGTCAAGCCGCTGAAATCGGCCAGGCTGTTGCGGTCGTAGCCGGTGTGGGTGGGGCTCAGGCGGGCGTTGAGGGTGCTGCTGCCGCTGGGCCGCCAGCCGGCGGTGAGATCAATGTCGGTGCGCTTCTGGGTGTCGCCCTCAAAGCCGCCGCCGGCCAGGGCCCGCAGCCGCGGGTAGTCCACTGCAGTCAGGCGGGCCGCTGCGCCCAATGTGAGCAGGTCGCTGGGGCGGTAGCTCAGGCCGAGTGAGCCGCTGGTCTGGCGGTACTCGTGGCGGGCATAGGCGGCGGCCGAGAAGCTGCGCTGGCGCAGCCCCAGCGTGGCCTCGGCGGTGTAGCGGGTGACCACCCCCAGCCGCACTTTGGCATCGAGCTGCTGGTTGGTTTCGAGGTTGCGCTGGGTCTGCACCTCGCCGCTGCCGTTGAGCTCGTTGAACTGGGTCAGGTTCTGGCTGGCAGCCAGGCTGAGGGTGCCCGACAGGCGGTTCAAGGTGGCCCAGTCGATTGCCAGGTTCAGGCCATAGGACTGGTTGTTGAGATCGCCATTGGCCAAGTAGCGGTTGGCCCGCAGCGTGGCATTGCCGTAGACCCGCTGGCGACCCATGGCCTGGTCGATGCCGCCGAACAGCGCGGTGCTCGACACCGTGTCGGCCTTGCTCAGGCCCGGCGGCAGCACCTGCTGGTCACCGATGCGGTAGAGGTTCGATTCGTGGCCGAGGGTCTGCGACAGGCCCAGGTAGTAGGGCTGGTTCTGGGCCCGGGCGGCCGGCAGCAGCAGCGTGGCCAGGGCGCAGGCCAGCCAGGCAGGGTGCGGGCCGGCGGCCGGGCGGCGACGGGCAGGGGGCGGGGGATGGGGCATGGGCTGGGTTTCCTGGCGCGGATCAAGCGATCAAGCATGGGGCGGGCCGGTCAGCGCGCACCCTTGTCGTAGAGCACGGTCTTGATGGTGCGCAGGATGATCACCAGGTCCAGGCCCAGCGTCCAGTTGCGCAGGTATTCGAGGTCGTATTCCACGCGGGCCTGCATCTTCTCGATGGTCTCGGTCTCGCCGCGGTGGCCGTTGACCTGGGCCCAGCCGGTGATGCCGGGCTTGACCTTGTGGCGCACCATGTAGGCCTTGATCAACTGGCGGTACATCTCGTTGTGGGCCACCGCATGCGGGCGCGGGCCGACGATGCTCATCTGGCCCTGCAGCACGTTGATGAACTGCGGCAACTCGTCCAGTGAGGTGCGCCGGATGAAGGCGCCCAGCGGCGTGATGCGCGGGTCGTCGCGGGTGGCTTGGCGCACCACCCGGCCGTTGTCCATCGTCGTCATCGAGCGGAACTTGTAGATCGTGATCTCTTCACCGTCCAGGCCATTGCGCCTTTGCTTGAAGATCACCGGCCCGGGCGAGCTGAGCTTGACGGCGAGCGCCACCGCCAGCATCACCGGTGCGATCAGCAGCAGGATCAGGCTGGCCAGCAGCAGGTCACTGGCGCGCTTGACCAAGCGGTTGGTGCCGGTGAACGGGGTCTCGCAGATGCCCACCACCGGCACGCCGTTGATGTCGTGCAATCGGCCCTGGATGATGCTGATGCCGAACACATCGGGCACGAAATACACCGACGCGGTGGTGCCCTGCAATTGCTCCAGCAGGCTGATGATGCGCGGCTGCGAGCCCAGCGGCAGCGTGATGAAGACCTCTTTGACCGCGTGCTCGCGGATATAGGGTGCGGCATCCGCCAGCCGGCCCAGGCGCCGCTCGGCGGTGTCGGGGTGCACGCGCGCATCGGCCCGGTCGTCGAAGTAGCCATCGAAGTCGACCCCGGAGGTCGAGCTGCGAGACAGCGCCTGGGCCACCTTCAGGCCCAACGCCCCGGCGCCTATCACCACCGCCGCACGCCGGTTCTCCGATTGGCGGGCCGCCCTGCGGATGAAGGCATAGCCCAGCCGTACCGCCACCAATTGCACGATGGGCGTGACCACGGCCCAGTACACCAGCACCTCGCGGTCGAAGAAATCCAGGCTCTTGGTGCCAAAGCCAAAGCCCGCCAGGATCGCCAGCAGCGTCAGCCACGAGCCCAGGATGCCCACCGCGGCCGAGCTGAGCCGGTCGCGGAAGCGGTTGACGCCCGGCCAGGTCAGCACCAGCGACAGGGCGCACAACGTCCAGTCGGCGCGGCCCATGTTCTCGCCCTCCCAGGTCATCGCCAGCGAGTACACCCCGACCGTGATCAAGGGTTCCATCACGGTGGCGATGAACGAGGTGACCGACTGCGGTGCGCTGTTGAAGTTGCGGTGGTTTAAAGGATCGAACATCAGGGAGGGCAGGGCGGGCGGTCGCGCACAGGGGCCGGAATCAGCGGCAAACGGTGTATCGGCAAAACCGCTTGAATTTGTAGTGCTTGCAACATCCTTGCCAGGCGTGTCGGCGCTGCGGCATTCTCGTTCAAAACAAGGCCGGCCCCTGGGCCGGAAGGCAGGTGGCAAGGGCCTGCTGCCTACAATCGTGGCGATGCTGCAAAACCTCAACGCGCTGCTGGCGCCCGCCCTGATGGACCGCCTGGTGCTGGTGGTCAACCATGTGTTGTCGGCCGAGCCCCAAGCGTTATCGCGCTTGCTGCCCCACCAGGGCCGCGTGCTGCGGCTGGACCTGCTGCAGTTGCCGCGGCTGTTGCCGGCACCGCCGCCGCTGGCCTTTGTCATCACCCCGGCCGGCCTGGTGGAATGGTGTCGCACGCCGGTGGAGGCCGACCTGCGGGTGCGTCTGGATGCCGCCAACCCGGCCGCGCTGGCCTGGCGTGTCTTGTCGGGCGACAGCCCCAAGCTGGTGATCGAGGGCGACGCCCAGCTGGCCACCGACATCGACTGGCTGCTGAAGAATCTGCGCTGGGAGGTGGCCGACGACCTGCACCGCCTGTTCGGCCCCACGGTGGCGCAAGAGCTGCACCGGCTGGGGTCGGCGCTGGCAAAGGGGCTGCGTGCGGCCGGGCAGGGCGCGTCGGCGGTGGTCGGTCGGGCCACCCAGTCTTAGACCACGATGGGCCAGATCCTGCGGCTGATCTACATCGGCCTGACCGTGTTGCGCTTTGGCCTGGACGAGGTAGCCCTGTCTGGCTTCCGCCAAGGCTGGGTGCGGGGCCTGGTTCGAGTGGCCACCATTGGCCGACGCGCCCGCATCGACCGGCCCCGCGGCGCACGGCTGCGCATGGCGCTGGAAAAACTCGGGCCCATCTTTGTCAAGTTCGGCCAGGTGCTGAGCACCCGGCGCGATTTGCTGCCGCTGGACGTGGCCGACGAGCTGGCACATCTGCAGGACCGGGTGCCGCCCTTCCCGGGTGCGCAGGCCGTGGCGCTGATCGAGAAGGCCTTCGGCAAGCGCATCGACGAAGTGTTCGCCCAGTTCGACCGCGTGCCCGAGGCCTGCGCGTCGGTCGCCCAGGTGCACTTTGCCACCCTGTTGAATGGCCGCGAGGTGGCGGTCAAGGTCTTGCGCCCGGGCATGCTGGCGGTGATCGAGCACGATTTGCAACTGCTGCACACCCTGGCCCGGTTGGTCGAATGGGCCTGGGCCGACGGCAAGCGGCTGAAACCCCGCGAGGTGGTGGCCGAGTTCGACACCTATCTGCATGACGAGCTGGACCTGGTGCGTGAAGCCGCCAACGCCGCCCAGCTGCGCCGCAACATGCAGGGCCTGGATCTGGTGCTGGTGCCCGAGATGGTGTGGGACTACTGCACGCCATCGGTGCTGGTGATGGAGCGCATGAACGGCGTGCCGATCAGCCAGATCCAGCGCCTGCGCGATGCCGGAGTGGACATCCCCAAGCTGGCCCGGGACGGCGTGACGATCTTCTTCACCCAGGTGTTCCGGGATGGGTTTTTCCATGCCGACATGCACCCCGGCAACATCCAGGTCAGCCTGGCACCGCGCACCTTCGGCCGCTATATCGCGCTGGATTTCGGCATCGTCGGCACGCTAACCGACTGGGACAAGGAGTACCTGGCGCAGAACTTCCTGGCGTTTTTCCGGCGTGACTACAAGCGGGTGGCCGAGCTGCACGTTGAAAGCGGCTGGGTGCCGGCCAACACCCGGGTGGACGCGCT
>JANLZT010000752.1:0-3339 GCA_031366465.1 Betaproteobacteria bacterium
GGCCAACCATGGCGGCGCCGTCAAGGGTGCCCAATGGCTGGCCCAGGGCACCATCTATCCCGACGTGGTGGAAAGCGGCGGCACCGCCAGCAAGAAGGCCACCATCAAGAGCCACCACAACGTCGGCGGCCTGCCCGCCACGCTGGGCCTGAAACTGCTGGAGCCGCTGCGCGAATTGTTCAAGGATGAGGTGCGCGAGTTGGGCATGGCGCTGGGCCTGCCGCACGAGATGGTCTACCGCCACCCCTTCCCGGGGCCCGGGCTGGGGGTGCGCGTGCTGGGTGAGGTGAAGCCTGAGTTTGTGGCCCTGCTGCAGCGTGCCGATGCCATCTTCATCGACGAGTTGCGTGCCGCAATCGACCCGGCCACTGGCAAGAGCTGGTACGAGCTGACCAGCCAGGCCTTTGCCGTCTTCCTGCCGGTCAAGAGCGTGGGCGTGATGGGCGACGGCCGCACCTATGAGCATGTGATGGCGCTGCGCGCCGTGCAGACCAGCGACTTCATGACGGCCGACTGGGCCGAGCTGCCCTACAGCCTGCTCAAGAAAGTGTCGGGCCGCATCATCAACGAGGTGCGAGGCATCAACCGCGTGGCCTATGACGTGAGCAGCAAGCCGCCCGCGACCATTGAGTGGGAATAATTTATCTTCGTGTCAGGTCGTCCCATGCAGTCCGGCTTTTCATTGAAAAGCAAGTCCTGACAGAGAGTTAGCGTCTCATCTGGTCTCAAGCCGCCACCGCAAAGCGCGCCGGAATCGGCGGTATTGATGGCGGTATTGAATAGCTGCACCTTGAGCGACCACAGTTGGTACCGTCCAATGCACTGACGGTATCGGTTGTCGGAATCAGTTCGGGGACAAGATGCTCACTGACATGGAAGTTGAAGGCGCTGAAGCCCACGGGGAAGATCTACAAGGCTGCCGATCAGCGGGGGCTGTACGTCGCCGTCACGCGCACGGGAGTGGTGGGTTTCCGGTTCGACTACCGGATCAACGGCCGCCGTGAAACCTTGGTGATAGGCCAGTACGACTCGAGCCTCGGTGCCAGGAAACCACGAGACGCGGAGGAACTGGACAATAACGCCGGTTCGCCCGATAACGCGGTGCGAAAGGATCAAGGAACGGGGAGCCGCAGCACCGGCTGTCCACGCCCGTGAGATCGTGCTTCAGGTCTTTCGATTCATCCAGGCTCGCGGATTGAAAGTCGAAAACCCAGCGGAGGCGATCAGACCGAGCGCGATCGCTACGGTCAAAGATCGGGACAGAGCCCTGTCACCGACCGAGATCCATGTGTTCTTGAATGCGCTTGAGCAGACGGCGACCATGTCGACGCTGCGCTTGGCGGTCAAGTTCATGCTGCTGACGCTGGTGCGCAAGTCGGAGTTCCTCGAGGCGATATGGGATGAGGTGAACTTCGAGACGGCAATCTGGACGATCCCGAAGGAGCGCATGAAGGCGGGGCGGCCTCACAACGTCTCGCGGCCGGCCTGCGCCACCTGCACCACCGTGCGGCCGTCGCCCTGCAGGCGCTTGGCCTCGGCCTCCAACGGGCCGAGCGCGAGCTTTTGCGTATCCATCAGCAGCTGGTTGCCCAGGTACACCGTACCGCCGGCAGTTTCAGCGCGCGCGGCCCTGCCGTCGAGGCTCTCGAAGCCGGTGGGTGGCGTGATGGTGAGCTTGGCGGCACCGCGCACGATGGCTTGGGCCAGTGGTTCAGTTCCAATCCGAACGGCGGTGCGGGCGAGGGCCACATTTCGCCCATCTGCGCGTAGATGAAGATCGGAATGGTGAAGACCAGGCAGATCCAGAAACGATTGCGCATGTCGCGGAGCATCGCGCCCATGTCACCGCCGCTGTGGCCCATCTCGTGCGCCATGTCGGCGGACATGGCCGGTGCACCGGCCGCTGGCTTGTGTCCGGTATCGCCGGTATGGCCGGCGTGCGCGTCAGCGGGCGTGCCTGCAGGGGCCGGGGGCGCGGAAGACTTGGGCGCATCGGCCGCGGGCGCCACCGGCGGCGCGTCGGCTTAAGGCTTGTCCATGTCGTCACCGCCCAAAGTCTCTCGCACCCAGGCAGTCGCTTTCTCGACCAGGCCGGGCTCCTGAGCGTCTGGTTGCGCACCGGCTGGTGGATCGGCCGGTACCGCTTCGGGGGTGGCCGCGTCAGTTGCGGCGGGGGTTGCAGCGGGGGTTGCACCGTTCGGCGGTCCGGATGCGGCGCCGGGCAGCGCTTCCTTGGGCGCTGTATCTGCCGGCGGAGTCGGCTTGGCGTCCACCTTCTCGGTGCCATCAGCAGCCACCGGCCCTGCGGGGACAGCAGTGACTGGCGCTTCTCGCGGCGCGTTTTGTGCCGATGACGGCCCGCCAGTCTTCTTCGCGGGCTTGGGGGTGTCCTCGTGTTCCGCCGATTCGTAGCCGCGCTGGCGAACGTCCGACTTGATGTCGGCAACCTGGAGACGCGTTTCGTCATAGCGCGCCGTCGCGCTGCCCGCGGCGTGATTGAAGGTCACGCTTTCGACACCCGGCACTTCGGCGATTCGTTTCTCGACCCCGGGCAGGCTCAACACCGAGCGCATGTCGTGCACGTCAATCACGCTCGTTTTCATCGCAACTCCTTGGGTCAACGGATGTCTTCGGGATGCTTGTGTTTGACGGGCTCTTCCTCTTCCTCGGGCCCTTCCTGATCAGCCATTTCACAGACGGCCGCCACGGTGGATACGCCGTCGCACCAGCGCCAGCCCACGGGCAGAAACGATTCGGTCCGCCGGGCGATCTCTTCCAGGCGCTCGAATGACACGGCCCGACCCGACTCAAGCTGCATCACCTCGTCAGGCAGCGGCTGAAACTCACCCTTGCCGTCGTCATGCCGGTGCGGCATGAAGATGCCGAGCTGGAACGCAGACAGCCTGCGCAACATCTCCTGCACCTCCGGCAAATGCATCGCCTCCTGGGCGGTCTTGAGCGCGGGCGGCAGCCCGCGTGTGCTGGATGTCGAAACATTGGCGACGGTCATGCTGTTTTCCTGGTTGTCGAAAAGCGACCTATTGGCCCCGTTTGGCAGTGGCTGGGTCGGTTGCCACGTTGTCTTGAAGCCATCCCCCGCTGAACCCGGCTCGCCGCAGCCCGGCAGCAATGGGTGGGCAGGGCCGCATCAATTGCCACAGCAGACCCGAGCGATAGTTTTCGATCATCAGAATGATCGGCCCCTGGTTGAGCCCGAAATGCCAAGGTGACACCCACCAGCCATACGGATTGCCCGGCTCGCCGGGGTGCGAAGGATTGAAGGACGCCTTGAATCCGTAGGAATTGAACTCGGTCAACTTGGCCTGGTAGATGCAGTAG
>JANLZT010000779.1:0-1579 GCA_031366465.1 Betaproteobacteria bacterium
GCGCCGGCCAGGTCCAGGCCCTCGTAGCACTGCAGGCGGATCAGCGGCCGGCCCAGCATGGCGGCCAGGGTGCTGGCGATGGCGGTCTTGCCGGTGCCGGGCTCGCCCTCCAGAAACAGCGGGCGCTGCAGCTTGAGCGCCAGGAAGACGCAGGTGGCCAACTGCCGGCTGGCCAGGTAGTCGTGCGCGGCCAGGCCGGCCACGGTGTCATCGATGCTGGTGGGCAGGGCGGTGTCGGTGGTGTCGGCGTTGACCAAGCGAGGCTCCAAAAAGGCAAACGCCGCAGCGCGTGCGGCGTTGCAGACAAGCGGCAGGGCTGCTCAGCCGGTGACGGCGCGCCCGGCCAGCACCGGGATCAGCGCGGCGCGGTACTCGGCCGAGGCATGCAGATCGCTGCTCAGGCCGTCGGCGCTGACCGTTGAGCCGGCCAGCGCGGCGGCCGACCAGTTGGCCGCGAGCTTGGCCTCCAGATCCTTGGCGCGGAACACGCAGGCCCCGGCGCCGGTGACCGCCACCCGCACACCTTGTGCGCCCTTGCTGACGAACACCCCGACGATGGAAAAACGCGAGGCCGGTTGCTTGAACTTCTGCCAGCCGGCCTTGTCGGGCACCGGGAAGCTCACCGCCGTGATCACCTCGCCGGCTTGCAGTGCGGTCTCGTAGAGGCCGGTGAAGAAATCATCGGCGGCGATGTCGCGCTTGTCGGTGTGGACCGTTGCGCCCAGCCCCAGCACTGCCGCCGGGTAGCAGGCGGCCGGGTCGTTGTTGGCCAGCGCGCCGCCCAGGGTGCCCCGGTGGCGCACCTGCCGGTCGCCGATCTTGCCGGCCAGGTCGGCCAGCGCGGGGATGGCGCGCTGCAGCGCGGCGCTGTCGCCCACCGCCGCGTGGGTGGTCATCGCGCCGATCCTGACCACCCCGGCGCTGACCGTGATGCCCCGCAGTGTGTCGATCGCGGCCAGGTCCACCAGCGCCTCGGGCGCGGCCAGGCCCAGCTTCATCGACGCCAGCAGGCTCTGGCCGCCGGCCAGCAATTTGGCGCCATCGGCGCCCGCGCGGCGGGCGGCATCGGCCAGCGTGTCGGGGTGGCTGTAGTCGAAGGCTTGCATGGCGGGTCTCCTGGGTGGCGCGGTGGCCTGCGAGTGTAGGCGCGGCGTAGCGGCTGAGACCACTGGGCGCGGCCCGGGCGCGGCCATGGGGCCCGGCCTTGGCCGCCGGCCAGCAAGGGCCAGGCCGGCCGATTTATGCTGTGGGCCCTTTCCTGCCCCTGCGCTGCCGCCGCGCCACCCACCATGGACAACGTTGACCTGCAAGTGCTGCGCCAGATCATTCAGTGGGTGGCGGCCGGCCACCGCGTGGTGCTGGGCACCATCACTCGCACCTGGGGCTCGGCGCCGCGCCCGCCGGGGTCGGCGGTGGCGGTGCGCGACGACGGCCTGGTGGCCGGCAGTGTCTCGGGCGGCTGCATCGAGGACGACCTGATCGACAAGGCGCGCGACGGCGTGTTGGCCAGTGGCCTGCCGCAGGTGGTGCGCTACGGCATCGATGCCGACGCCGCCCACCGTTTTGGCCTGCCCTGCGG
>JANLZT010000792.1:0-3995 GCA_031366465.1 Betaproteobacteria bacterium
TGGTGGCCCTGGCCGACGCGGCCGCCCTGGTGAAGGGCCGGCTCAGCTGATGAGCCAGGCGGGGGCTTGATGCGGCGGCGCGCACTGCTGGCGGCGGCCGCAGCGGCCGCGGCGGCCTGGCTTTGCCAACAGGAAGCCCAAGCCGGCAAGCAGGCCGAAGAGGCGCTGGCCGATGCGGTGCGCTCAGCCTTGTCGGCGGCGATTGCCAGCGCCGCGCCACCCAAGCCCGAGTTTGCGGATCTCGATGCGCGCTTGGCTTTTCTGCGCTGGCAAGGGGCGATGAGCGAGCGGCTCAAGCGCCAGAAGAGCGAGGCCGCCACCCGGCTGGAATTCCTGGAAACAGTCTGGTACGAGAGCCGCCGCGCCGGGCTGGAGCCGGCGCTGGTGCTGGGCCTGGTGCAGGTGGAAAGCGGCTTTCGCAAATACGCCATCAGCAGCGCCGGCGCCCGCGGCTATATGCAGGTGATGCCCTTCTGGGCCCGGCAGATCGGCGATGGCGACCCGGCGCGGCTGTTCCACATGCAAACCAATTTGCGCTTCGGCTGCGTGATCCTGCGCCACTACCTCGACCTCGAGCGTGGCGACCTGTTCCTGGCGCTGGGCCGCTACAACGGCAGCCGGGGCCGGCCCGAATATCCCAACGCGGTGATGGCCAACCGCCAGCGATGGCTGGCTTGAAGCGGCGCTGGCGGGCGTTGAATCAGCGCAGGCCGGCCCAGGCTTTGGGCGCGGCCAACTCTGCACCGGCCAAGGCCAGCACCCGCTCCACCGTGTCGTCCACCAGTTCATCGATGCTGGCAGGCCGGTTGTAGAAGGCTGGCAGCGGCGGGAAGACGATGCCGCCCATCTCGGTGACGGCCGTCATGTTGCGCAGATGGGCCAGGTTGAAGGGCGTCTCGCGCACCATCAGGATCAGGCGGCGGCGCTCTTTGAGGGTGACGTCGGCGGCGCGGGTCAGCAAGTTGTCGCCAAAGCCGTGGGCGATTGCCGCCAGCGTCTTCATCGAGCAGGGCGCCACCACCATCGCGGCGGTGTTGAAGCTGCCACTGGCCACGCAGGCGCCGATGTCGCCGGGGGCGTAGGACCGATCGGCCAGCGCGTCCAGCTCGGCGCGGCCCAGGCCCAGCTCGTGGTGGGCATTGATCACGCCGGACGGCGTGACGATCAAATGCGTTTCCAGCCCCAGCGCGCGGGCCCTTGCCAGCAGCCGCACCCCGTAGACCGCACCGCTGGCGCCGCTGATGCCGACCACCAGGCGCGGCGCGGGCGCTGTCACTGCGCCGTCAGGATCTGCTGCAACTCACCCGACTGGTACATCTCCATCATGATGTCCGAGCCGCCGACAAACTCGCCGTTGACATAGAGCTGGGGGATGGTGGGCCAGTTGGCGTAGTCCTTGATGCCCTGGCGGATGTCGTCGTCTTCGAGCACGTTGACGGTCTTGATCTCGGACACGCCACAGGCCTTGAGCACCTGGATGGCCCGGCCCGAGAAGCCGCATTGCGGGAACTGGGCGGTGCCCTTCATGAACAGCACGACACGGCCGCCCTTCACGATGCTGTCAATACGTTGTTGCACGTCACTCATGGTTGAACCTGATTCAAGGGGATAAACAGCCGACTTTATACGGCAAAGCGCCCTGGCTGGCAGGGCGCGTTAAGCAAGGCCCCGGGTGGGGCGGTGACGGCGTGGCTTCAGAACGCCACGTTCATGCCCAGCCGGATCATCGGCAGCAGGCGCGGCTGGTTGTCGGCGGCAGCAGCGGCGGCGGCGGCCGCAGCGCTGCTGAACATGCGGTCGATGCGGGCCGACGACAAACCCGGCGCACCCAGGCCGAGATCGGCGCTGAAGCCCCAGTCACCGCGCTGGCTGGCGCTGCTGTAGCCGATGCCGGCATAGGGCAGGGCGCCGTTGCTGGGCTCGGGCAGCGCGCTGTTGGGGGATTTCAGGTTGATCAGCACGCCGCCGGTCAGCCGCAGGCCACCGGTATCGCCCAGGCGCAGCGTGCTGAACTGGTAGTCGCCCAGCAGCCTCAGCGATTGCGCGGCCTGGCTGGGGGCGCCCAGCGCCATCGGCGCGCGGCCGACCAGTGCCGAGGGCAGGTCGCGCTCAAAACGGGATTGCCAGGGGCTGCCGCCGAGCGCATCGGCCCGGGCGGTGAGGCCGCGCTCTTGCGCCTGCAGCGGCAGGCTGCTGGCCGCCAGGGCCAGGGCGGCAAGGGCGCTAAATCCGAACAGGGTCTTGCGCATGTTGCTGATTCCCCGGTGGTCGCAGGGCCCGAGGCTGGCCTGCAAAATCATGCTACGCCCGATGCGGGCTGGCGTGGTCACCGAACTGTGTGCAATTTCACAGGCTGTTGCGCGCTTCAATCAGTCGCGCCGCGTGGCTGGATTGGCGGCCACCGGTGCAGCGGGGCCGGCCTTCGATGTCCTGGCGGCTGGTGATCTGCTCAAAGCCGGCCTGCGCCAGCAGCGCTGTCACCGCCGGTGCCTGGTCCCAGCCATGCTCCAGCAACAGCCAGCCGCCCGGCGCCAGCCGCGTGGGTGCCCCGGCAATGATGTCGCGCAGCGCGCCCAGGCCGTCGCCGCCGGGGCTCAGGGCCAGCACGGGCTCATGGCGCAGCGCGGGCAGATGCGGGTCGTTGGCGGCGATGTAGGGCGGGTTGCTGAGCACCAGATCCCAGCGCAAGCCGGGCGCCAGGGCCTGCCACCAGGCGCCGGCAGCAGTGGTGACGGGCAGGCCCAGCCGGTCGGCATTGCTGCGGGCCACGGCCAGTGCGGCCGGGCTCAGATCGGTGGCAGTGACCTGTGCGGCAGGGTGGCGATGGGCGATGGCCAGGGCGATCGCGCCGCTGCCGGTGCCCAGGTCCAGCACCCGGGGCCGCGGCGTGGCCAGCGTGGGCAGCAGGCCGAGCGCCCAGTCGACCAGGGTCTCGGTGTCGGGCCGGGGCACCAGCACATCCGGGCTGACGCGCAACAGCAGGCCATGGAACTCGCGCTCGCCGACGATGTAGGCCAGCGGCTCGCCGTCGGCGCGCCGCGCGCAGGCCTGGGCATAGGCCAGGGCGATGCCGGACGGCAGCATGGCATCGTCATGCGCGATCAACCAGGCGCGGCTTTGCTGCAACAGATGGCCCAGCAGCCACTGCGCATCCAGCCGGTCCAGCCCGGTTTGACGGGCCCAGGCCAGCGCTTTGCCGACATCCGTCAGCGCCTGTGACGGCGGTGTCACGGCGGTCAGGGGCCGCCTTCCAGCGCCGCCAGCTGGTCTTGCGCCTGGGCGGCCTGCAGCGCGCCAATCACGTCCGCCAGATCACCGTCCATGATCGCGCCCAGCTTGTAGAGCGTCAGGTTGATGCGGTGGTCGGTCAGCCGGCCCTGCGGGAAGTTGTAGGTGCGGATGCGGTCAGACCGGTCGCCGGTGCCGACCAGGCTTTTGCGGGTGGCCGCCTGCTGGGCCTCGCGCTGGCTGCGCTCGCGGTCGCGCAGCCGGGCCTGCAGCACGGCCATTGCCTTGGCCTTGTTGCGGTGCTGGCTGCGGTCGTCCTGGCATTCGGCCACCAGGCCGGTGGGCAAATGGGTGATGCGGATGGCTGAGTCGGTCTTGTTGACATGCTGGCCACCAGCACCGCTGGCGCGGAAGGTGTCGATGCGCAGGTCGGCCGGGTTGAGCGTCACTTCGGTGGCGGCGTCGGGCTCGGCCATCACCACCACGGTGGCGGCACTGGTGTGGATGCGGCCCTGCGATTCGGTGGCCGGCACCCGCTGTACCCGGTGGCCGCCGGACTCGAACTTGAGCGCGCCATAGACGCCCTCGCCCTCCACCCGCAGCACGATCTCCTTGTAGCCGCCCAGATCGGACTCGCTGGCGCTGACAAGCTCGCTGCGCCAGGCCTGGCGCTCAAAGAAGCGCTGGTACATGCGCACCAGGTCGCCGGCAAACAGGGCCGATTCGTCGCCACCGGCGCCGGCGCGGATCTCGACAAAAGCCGGCCG
>JANLZT010000802.1:0-5073 GCA_031366465.1 Betaproteobacteria bacterium
GGCTGATGCGGTCGCCCGGGCGCACCGGATCGACCGCCGACAGGATCAGCGCGTAGGACACCCGCTCGAAGACCCGGAACACGAACACCAGGCCGCTGCGCTCGTCGGGCAGCTGGATGGTCTGGGCCTTGGCCTGGGTGCGGTCGGTGGCCTGGGCCCCGGCGCGCCACAGCGCCAGCACATGGCCGCGCTCCAGGCCGTCGCGGCTGCCGCGGTTGAGGGCCACGATCTGGTTCTGGCCGGCGGTGAGGGCCTCGCCGTAGATCGAGACCACCCGGCCGTCCACCGCTGCGGCGGGGGCATGCGGCACGTAGGCAGTGAAGTCGCGCGGCGGCACCGGTGCCAGGCGGTCGCCCACGCCGGCCTCCAGCCGGGCGCTGGTCATCACGAAGGTGGCGGGTATCGGCAGCGCGGCCTTGCCGGCTTGCGGCAGCTCGGACTGCGCGCGTTGCTGCTCGGCGGTGCCGACATAGCCGGCCTCGAAGCCCAGTACCTCGCCGCTCTGGGGGTCTTTGAGGGCCTTGCCCTCGCGGAACAGGGTGAACTGGGTGGCGCCTTTCAGGTCACCGCGCACGTAGGCGGTCTCACCGCGCGAGATCATCACCCGGCCTTCCTGGGTGGCGACGATGCGCGGTGCGCTGACCATCTCGTCCTGGCTCAGCACCATGGCCTCATTGAGGAAGGGCGCGATCAATTGCAGCGGGATCGAGGCGATGGCGCCGTTGTCCAGCACCTGGCTGCGGATGCGCGGCGACAGCTTGATGGTGTTGGTGGGCGCCGTGCCATCGGCGCCCATGCCGCCGGCCTGCGCCAGTTGCAGGCGGGCGCGGCCAGCGTCCTTGACCAGCACCAGCAGCTGGCCCGGGTAGATCAAATGCGGGTTCTTGATGTCCTGCAGGTTCATGCCCCACAGCTCGGGCCAGCGCCAGGGGCTGGACAAGAACAGGCTGGCGATGGCCCACAGGGTGTCACCGCGCTGCACGGTGTGCGACGGCGGGGCATTGGGTGCCAGCGCCGACATCGGCACGCCGGCCTGGGCCACTTGCTGGGCGGCGGCGCGCTGGGCCGGGGTGATGGGGTCGAGGGCCTGCACGCCGGCCCCCGCGCTGGCGGCCAGGGCCGCCACCCCCAGCAGGCGCGGCCAGGCGCGGCCACGGGCGTGGCGGTCAGGGTGGGGCGGCTGGCAAGGCATGGGGCGGTTCTCCGGGTGGGCCGGTGCGACAATCCGGGCCGGCTGGCTGGCGGTGTCGCACCCTCAGCAAGCCCGGCAAAGCGGCCGGTGCATGTTCATGCTGCACCGCAGATTCTGCCGGTAAACCCTTGATATCGCAACGAATTGCAGTGATCGACCAGCCCCCACAGGCCTGGCCGGCCGGCACAGGCGTTGTTGAATCTCCACGGTGTAAGCCCGTTGCCGGTGGCTGCCGGCACTTTGACCCACGGCGTTCTCGATCCATGGCCCTGCTCAACATCCTTCGCTATCCCGACCCTCGCTTGCACACGGTTGCAAAACCGGTGGCCGAGGTGGACGACAAGCTTCGGCAATTGGCCGACGACATGCTGGCCACGATGTACGAGGCCGATGGGGTGGGGCTGGCCGCCACCCAGGTCGACCAGCACCTGCGGCTGCTGGTGATGGACACCTCGGAGGCGCGCGACCAGCCCCGGGTGCTGATCAACCCCGAGATCCTGGCCCACAGCGATGAGCGCAAGCGCAGCGACGAGGGCTGTTTGTCGGTGCCCACCATCTATGACTCGGTCCTGCGCTGGGCCTGGGTGCGGGTGCGGGCGCTGGACCGCGACGGCCAGGCCTTCGAGTTCGAGGCCGAGGGCCTGGAAGGCGTGTGCGTCCAGCACGAGATGGACCACCTGCTGGGCAAGGTGTTTGTCGAGTACTTGAGCCCGCTCAAGCGCGAGCGCATCCGGACCAAGATGGTCAAGAAGTCGCGCGACGAGCAGGGCGGCCGCCGCTTCTGATCGACCGCCCGCCCGATGCGCATTGTCTTTGCCGGCACGCCGGAATTTGCCGCGATCGCCCTGGCTGCGCTGCTGGATGCCGGCCACCCCGTGCCGCTGGTGCTGTGCCAGCCCGACCGGCCCGCCGGCCGGGGCCTGAAGCTGCAGCCATCGCCGGTCAAGGCATTGGCGCTGCAGCAGGGCCTGGCAGTGGCCCAGCCGCGCAGCCTGCGGCTGGACGGCAAATACCCGGATGACGCCCGGGCCGCGCACGCCGCGCTGGCAGCGGCGGCGGCCGATGTGATGGTGGTGGCCGCCTACGGCCTGATCCTGCCGCCATGGGTGCTGGACATGCCGCCCCACGGCTGCCTGAACATCCACGCGTCGCTGCTGCCGCGCTGGCGTGGCGCGGCGCCCATCCACCGGGCGATTGAGGCCGGCGACACCCAGACCGGCATCACCCTGATGCAGATGGACGCCGGCCTGGACACCGGGGACATGCTGCGGGCGGCGCAGGAGCCGATCCACCCCGACGACAGCAGCGCCAGCCTGCACGACCGCCTGGCCAGGCTGGGCGGCGAGCTGGTGGTGCAGGCCCTGGCCGGCGGCCCGCTGCTGCGCACGCCGCAACCCGCCGCAGGGGTGTGCTATGCCCACAAGATCACCAAGGCCGAGGCCAGCATCGACTGGCACCAGCCGGCGCTGCTGATCGAGCGCCGGCTGCGCGCCTTCGACCCCTTTCCGGGGGCCAGCTTCGAGCTGGACGGCGAGACCATCAAGCTGTGGCGGGCCCGGCTGCGGCCCGAGGCCTTGGGGCTGCCGGGCCAGGTGCTGGTGGCCCAGGACGGCCGGCTGACGGTGGCCTGCGGTGCGGGCGGGCTGGACCTGCTGCAACTGCAGCGCCCCGGCGGGCGGCGCATCGATGCGGCGGCCTTCTTGCAAGCCCGGCCCGGCTTGTTGGGCCGGCGGCTGAGCCCGGCGCCTGCCTGAGGCGTTGCGCCGGCCCGGTTGAACTTGCCGCCATCGCCCGCATCTGAGCGCTGCCCGATGCCGGGCGCCAACCCAGGAAGATTGCGCCATGTTCAACCTGATGAAGACCGCCATCCTGATGGCGGCGATCACCGCCCTGTTCATGTTGCTCGGCCAGTGGATGGGCGGCCAGAGCGGCATGCTGCTGGCGCTGCTGGTGGCGCTGGGCATGAATTTTTTTAGCTACTGGTTCAGCGACAAGATCGTGCTGAAGATGTACAAAGCCCGCGAGGTCGACGACAGCAGCGCACCGCAGTTTGTGGCGATGGTGCGTGAGCTGGCCCAGCGCGCCCAGTTGCCGATGCCCAAGGTGTATCTGATCGATGAGGACGCGCCGAATGCCTTTGCCACCGGCCGCAACCCCGAGCATGCGGCGGTGGCGGCCACCACCGGCATCATCCGCAGTTTGAGCGCGGCTGAGTTGCGCGGCGTGATGGCGCACGAGCTGGCGCATGTCAAGCACCGCGACATCTTGCTGTCCACGATCAGCGCCACCATGGCCGGCGCCATCGGCATGCTGGCCAATATCGGCATGATGTTTGGCGGGCGCAGCAGCGACGGCCAGCGCAGCAACCCGATTGCCGGCATCGCCGTGGCGCTGCTGGCGCCGCTGGCCGCCAGCCTGATCCAAATGGCGATCAGCCGCAGCCGCGAGTTCGAGGCCGACCGGGGCGGCGCCGAGATCTCGGGCGACCCGGCCGCGCTGGCGTCGGCGCTGGAAAAAATCCACCGCATCGCCCAGGGCCTGCCGATGGAGACCGCCGAGCGCCACCCCGAGACCGCGCAGATGATGATCATGAACCCGCTCTCAGCCGGCGGGCTGCGCGGCCTGTTCTCCACCCACCCGCCCACCGAGGAGCGGGTGGCGGCGCTGCTGGCGATGGTCCGCCGCTGAGCGGCTCATGGGTGTTCTGCGGCGCTGGCGCCGGCCCAAGGCTCAAGCCGAGCCCGCAGCGGTCGATATCCGGGCCATGCACCGCGCGTTTGCCACCCCTTTGCTGCTCGTCCTGGGCCTGATGGTCAGCGCTTGCGACCAGTTGGGCATCGAGACCCCGGCGGTCGCCAAGGCCTTGAAGGAGGCCGACGCCAAGGCGGTTGGTGGTGCCTGCCGGCATGCCGGCCGAGCCATTGAGGATTGCTACACGCTGAACAAAAAATCCGACAAGGCCGCGATGTACGCCGGCTGGCGCGAGATGAATGAGTACATGCGTGAGAACAAGCTCGACCCGGTGCTGCCGGTGATCAAGCCCGAGACCGAGCCGCCCAAAGTGGCCAAGCTGCCGCCGCCACCCCCGCCGCCGCCCAAAGACGACGCCGACGACGCCGATGCCGAGGACGCGCATGCCGGCGCCGCTACGGCCAAGCCGGCCGCCAAGGGGCATTGACCGGCTTCGGTATGGCCCGCCTGGCGCAGGGCTCGCGCGGGGGGCCGTCAGTCGGCCGAGAAGGGCACCCGCACCCGGCGTGGGTTGAGGCCGGTCTGGGGGAAGTCCAGCAAGGCGGCCGAGAACAGCGGCTTGAGCACCGGTGCGGCACGCCGATCAAAACCCTCGCTGTTGGCGCGCGCCTCGAACAGCGGTTTGCCGCTGGCCCGGTCGCGGATCAGCAGCGCCACTTCGCGCTCGTAGCGGTCGCCCTCGATGCGCAGCGATGCACCCCAGTTGGGGCCGCGCCAAGGCCCGTGGCGCCAGCCGCCAAAGCCGCCGCCCCACCACAGCGGATCGTTCCAGGGCGAGCGCTCGCTGCGGTTGACGCTGGCGCCCACCTGCACCAGCACATCGGGCTCGGTGCCGGCCGCCGCCGGTTGGAAGCCAGCCGCTGCCAGCGCGGGGCTGGCCGCAGCCTCCAGGGCCTGGCTGGCATCGGCCTGGGCCTGCTGCGACGGCAGGCGCTCGAAGGCATAGCTGCCGGGTGCCCGGCCGGCCGGCCAATCGCCAAAGCTGCTGACATCGGCGCCCAGTTGGCCCAGGCTGGCGCAGCCGGCCAGCAATGCGGCGCCGGCCCCGGCAGCCAGGGCGAATGCGGCCAATGAAGGGCGGCGCTGGCCAGGGTGGGCTTGCATCGTGGGCTCCTTGGGGTGCGTGGGGG
>JANLZT010000602.1:0-3345 GCA_031366465.1 Betaproteobacteria bacterium
CCCAGCGCCACCATGAACAAGACCATGCCGGCAAAGCTGTGCACAAAGCCCTGGCCGGCTTCGTCACCAAAGTGGTAGGTGACCAGCACCAGGATCATCACCCGCACGATGTTGGCGGCAAACGCGGTGGGCACCAGCAGCAGCGCCAGCACGATGTTGCGGGTGGGGTTGGTGTAGCGCATCAAGTTCATGTACAGCATGCCCAGGGCCTCCAGCGTGAACATGCTGTTGAGGCCGGCGCAGGCATCGGCCACCAGCAGCTGGTAGGGGCCCACTGTCATCACCACGCCGCTGCGGCCCACCGGGTAGCCCAGCTGGTACAGCAGGTTGCTGGCCACCGCCGAGACGGCCGATTTGAGCGGGCCGGTGACAGCCGCCACCAGGGCCTCGGGCAGCGGCACCATGAACAGCATGAAGAACAGCGGGAACCACGCCAGCCGCAGCCCCCGCAGGCCCTTGAAGACCAGCAGCAGCGCCCCCAGCAGCATGATCTGCGAGCCGATCTGGAACATGATGATGTCTTGCGACCGGCCCAGCGCGTACACCACCAGCGCCAACACCAGCAGCGGCCAGCCCAGCCAGCCCAGCGGCTGCGCCGGCAGGGCCGCCAGGGCATGCCGCTTGCCCCACAGCAGCCAGGCCGCCACGGCCAGGATGATGGGGCCGTGGCCCTGCTCGTCGGTGGCCCAGATGGTGTGGGCCAGCTCAAAGTAGGCCGGGCCATACAGCACGGACAGGCCCAGCGCCAGGGCGGCGAACACGCCCCAGTCGAAGCCGACGGGGATCAGCGGCGGGCGGGGCAGGCTGGGCTGGCCTGGGGGCCCGATTTGGTCAACCGCAGCGGTCAAATCAGAACTCGTTGACGATCACGCCCGCCAGCTTGGCCGGGGTTTCGGCCAGGTTGCTGACCAGCTCTTCAAGCTTGGCGACGCGCGATTTGTGCTGCCGCGCGATCACCAGCGCCGCACCGCAACGCGCGGCGATCACCCCGCAATCGCTGCCGTAGCGGGCGGCCGGGGTGTCCACCACCACATGGTCAAACTTGGCCAGCAGCTCTCGCACCAGCAGGCCAAAGGCCGGGCGCTCCACCAGTTCCAGCGGGTTGGGCGGGGTGATGCCCACCGGCAGCACAAACAGGCTGGGCACGCCGGGCACCTGCTGGATCACCTTGGCCTCGGCACGGCCGCTGAGGATGCCTGACAGGCCGGCGTTGTTGGGGATGCCAAACACCTGGTGCTGGCGTGGGCCGCGCATGTCGGCGTCCACCAGCAGGGTGCGCCCGCCCAACTGGGCCAGCGTGATGGCCAGGTTGGCCGAGAAAAAGCTTTTGCCATCACCGCTGTCGGGGCTGACCACCGCCAGCGCGCAGCGCTCTTGGCCCTCATTGAACAGCCGCATCATGATCTGGCTGCGGATGGCGCGGAAGCTCTCGGCCTGCACGCCAAAGGGCTGGTTCAGCGCCACCAGCTCGGGGTTGGCCTTGCGTTGCTCGGCCGCCGCATAGGGGTAATGGAACTGCTGGCTGAGCGCGAACAGCACATCGTCGGCACTGGCGTAGCCCAGCGCGATGGCCGCCTCGCCAAAGCGGATGCCCTTGGCGCGCTGGTGCTGCAGCACCCGCTCCACCTGGTCGGCGCTGAGGTTGCGGGTCTCGGCAATGATGGCCCCGATCGAGCGGTCGGCCACCGGCGGGCCGTCGTCCACCAGGGTGGCCGGCGCGGCGTCATGCATGCTGGCGTCCCGGAACGTGGCCATCGTCAACCCTTGGTCGGTGCGGGCAAACCGATCACCCTTTGTTGCGCCAATGAAACCCGCTTGCCCGAGGTAAAGCGCTTGGCGCCGGGCTTGGGCAGGCTGCCCAGCACCGGCAGGCCCAGGCTGGCCACGATGTCATCGGCGGCGCGCACGCGCCGGTCAGACAGCTCCAGCATCAGCGCCACCCCCACCGCCAGCAGCACGCCCACAAAAACCGCCAGCGCGGCATTGAGCACGATCTTGGGCGACGAGGGCTCGGCCGGCGGCTGGGCGGTGGTCAGGATGTTGGCGTAGCTCTGGGTGCTCTGGGCCTCCATCGCGGTCTGGTTCAGGCGCGCCATCATGCCGTCGTAGGTGCGCTGGGCGCTCTCGACCTCGCGCACCAGCACCTGGCCCTGGTCGCGCACGGCCTTCATCAGCAGCACCTTGTTGCGCTGGGCGTCGAGCGCGGCGCGCAGTTGTGATTCACGCTGCTTGTTGATGCTGTTGGTGACCGTGACACCACCGGTGACGCGGCGGGTCTCGGCATCGATGCGGCTGCGCAGCTCATTGATGTTGGCGCGGGCCTCGATGACCTGCGGGTGGTTCTCGCCAAACTTGCTGTTCAGCTCTTGCATCCGGGCCTCGTTGCGGTTGAGGTCGGATTTCATGCCGGCGATCAGCGGGTTGTTCAGCACCTCTTGCATGCGGTCACTGGCGCCCACGGCGGCCGATTGGCGGCTGCCTGACTCGGACGAGATGGCCTGGATCTGCACCAGCTGGGACGACAGCTCGCTCAGGCGCGCGCCCTCGATGTCCAGGCGCTCATCGCTGGCGATGATGCCCTTCTCGCGCTGGAAGCTCGACACCCGGGTCTGCGCCCGCTCCAGCGCCTCGCGGGCCTCTTTGGACTGGGTGTTGAAGAAGCTGGTGAACTGCCTGGCCGGGTCAACCCGCAGCTCCAGCGTGGTGGCGATATAGGCCTGGGCAAAGGCATTGGCCAGGCCGGCGGCAAAGCGCGGGTCGGGCGACTGGTAGCCGATCTGGATGACATTGCTCTCGCGCGAGGGCTTGACGTCGAGCTTTTTCTGCAGCAAATCCACCAGCCATTGCTCCACCGTGCCGCGGCCCTCGGCCTCTTGCTGCCACTGCTGGCGTAACTGTGGGTTGTCCAGCAGCTTCAAATCGCGGATCACCCGCAGCGCCACCCGGTCACTGGTGATGATGTCGACCTGGGTGGCCATGAAGCCGGGCACCGCCGCGCTGGGGTAGCCCAGCGCCGAGACCGGGTCAGGCTTGACATCGACCACGATCGACGCCGCGCTGGTGTACTGCTTGGGCAGCAGCAGGCTGACCAGCAGCGTGGCGGCCACCACCAACAGGAACACAAGCAAGGCCGCCCATTTGCGGGCCCGCAGGATCGCGAGAAATTGTCCGAAGGTCATCGCAATACCCCAAGGTCAGAACAAACTCTCACGCACATACACCACGTCGCCGTCCAGCATCTTGTCGTCCAGCGCCGGGGTGATGACCTGCACCTTGCCGTCGGCGCCCTTGCGGTGCACGCGGATGCCTTTCTCAGTGCCGCGTTGCGTGAGGCCGCCGCCGGTG
>JANLZT010000817.1:0-2588 GCA_031366465.1 Betaproteobacteria bacterium
GCGGCGCGGCTGCGCAGCTACCAGCTGCTGGCGGGCTTGAACCCAGCGGCTGCGCTCAGCCCGGCAGGCTAGTATCGCCACCGGCCTGCGGCCCCTGCAGACCCGGCCGCCCGGCCGAAACACCCACCAGGAGACCCGCCATGCCCCAGTACGTGGATGGATTCGTGATGCCCGTGCCCATCGCCAGATTGGCCGAGTACCGCAAGATGGCGCGCAAGGCCGGCAAGATCTGGATCGAGCATGGCGCGCTGCGATACCGCGAGTGCGTGGCCGACGACGTCAAGCCCGGCAAGCGCACCTCGTTCCCGCAGGCAGTCAAGCTCAAGGCCGATGAGACGGTGGTGTTTGCCTACATCGAATACAACTCTCGCCGGCACCGCGATGCTGTCAATAAAAAAGTGATGGCCGACCCGCGCATGGCGCCGCTGATGGACCCCAAGACCAATACCTTCGACGGCAAGCGCATGTTCTGGGGCGGCTTCAAGGGCCTGGTCGAGCTTTGAGGCGCCGGCCGCGGCTTTGAGGCGCAGCGCGCCGGGCCGGTCCGGCCCAGGCGGCCCGGCTAGACTGCCGCCATGCAACCGCCCGAAACTACGCCCGAGACCGCGCCCGACCCCGACCCCCTCCCCAGCCTGCACCAGCCGCGCCGCTGGCAAGACAGGGGCTGGACCGCCCAGGTCATCAAGAACGAGGACGACGAGGGCTGGGCGGTAGCGATGTACCTGGCCGGCCAGAGCGAGCCGGCGCTGGTCGGGCCCTGGACCATGGGCCGCGACAAGAAAAACCCCAAGCCGCTCGACACCAATGCCTTCAACACCCTGGTCAAGACCGCCAGCGAGGTGATCCGCCGCCACGAGCAGCACCTGCAGGCCACTCTGCACAAGCAGATCACGGTGGACGCCGCCGGCCAGCGCGTGCTGGTCAGCCTGGACATCGCGCCCGATGACGAGTCGCCCAGCGCCACGCTGAGCGCGCTGGACGCCGGCGGTGAGCTGCTGGCCCGGGTGAGCGTGTCGCCCGGCTTCAGGCTCGACCGAGCCAGTGCCGAGGCCTGGATCGAAGGTGGCTTTCAGCGCCCACGCTGAGGCCGGTGCCGCGCCAGGCGGGCGGGTGGCCTCGGCTGATCGGCGGCGGCAGCACCCAGCGGCCTGGGTGCCGGGTTCTGCCGTAGCGCTCGGCGTCACGCTGTGCATCGCGCTGGGCGGTGCCGGCGGCGCAACGCCAGCCCGGGCCGACACCGTGCTGGTGGCGGTGGCCAGCAACTTTGCCGGCCCGCTGGCCGCGCTGGCGCCGGGCTTTGGCGCGGCCACCGGGCACCGCCTGCAGGTCTCACCCGGGGCCACCGTTCGGCTGGCCACCCAGATCGCGGCCGGGGCGCCTTACCAGGTGCTGTTGGCCGCCGACCAAGCCACCCCTGCTCGCCTGGAGGCCGACGGCCTGGCGGTGGCCGGCAGCCGCTTCACCTATGCCACCGGCCAACTGGTGCTGTGGAGCGCACAGCCCGGCCTGGTCGACAGCCAGGGCCTGGTGCTGGCCGGCGCGGACTTCAAGCACCTGGCCATCGCCAATCCCAAGCTGGCGCCCTATGGCGAAGCCGCGCTGGCGGTGCTGCGGACGCGCGGGCTGGACGCGGCACTGCGGCCCCGCCTGGTCATCGCCGAGAGCATTGCCCAGGCCTACCAGTTTGTACTCAGCGGCAATGCCGAGCTGGGCTTTGTGGCCCTGTCGCAGTTGAGCGCACCCGGCCAGGCCGTGCTGGGCTCGATGTGGCGGGTGCCGGCCGGCCTGCATGCGCCCCTGCACCAGGACGCCGTGCTGCTCAAGCCCGGCGCCGGCCAGCCCGCCGCGCTGGCGCTGCTGGCCTACCTGAGGAGCCCGGCCGCGCAGGCGCTGATCCAGGCCTATGGCTATGGCCGCTAGGGTCAGCAAGCCGCCAGTGCACAGGGCCTGGTGCCAGCGCGGCGCGGGCCGGCCTGCGCGCCCATGAGCCCGCCGGGCCGCCCCAAGGGCGAATACCCGAGTGCGCAGCACGAAGATACCCCAGTGAGCGCGCCGGGCCGCTCCCAAGCGCGAATCCCGCAGCGTGCAGCGCGGAGGGTAGTCCAGTGAGCGCCGCCGACTGGGCCACGGTCCGCCTGACGCTGGCGCTGGCCGGCCTGTCCACGCTGGGCCTGCTGTTGCTGGGCACGCCACTGGCCTGGTGGCTGGCGCGCACCCGCTCGGCCTTCAAGCCGGTGGTGGCGGCGCTGGTGGCCATGCCGCTGGTGCTGCCGCCCACGGTGCTGGGCTTTTACCTGCTGCTGCTGATGGGGCCTCAAGGGCCGGTGGGCCAGCTTACCCAGGCACTCGGGCTGGGCCGCCTGCCCTTCACCTTTGGCGGGCTGTTGCTGGCGTCGATCCTGTACTCGCTGCCGTTTGTGGTGCAGCCGGTACAGCAGGCCTTCGAGGCCATCCCCGAGCCCACGCTGGAGGCCGCCGCCACCCTGCGCGCCGGGCCCTGGGACCGGTTTTTCAGCGTCGCGCTGCCGCTGGCCCGGCCCGGGCTGCTGACCGCCAGCGTGCTGGGCTTTGCCCACACCGTGGGGGAG
>JANLZT010000025.1:0-2706 GCA_031366465.1 Betaproteobacteria bacterium
GGCTTTGCCTACTCGGTCAACGCCCTGCCCCGGCCACCGGATTTCGTCGTCTTCACCGGCGACCTGACCCACACCACCGACGACCCGGCCGAGCGCCGCCGGCTGACCGAGTTCAAGGCGATTGCCGCCGGCTTGCAAGTCAAAACCGTGCGCTTCATGCCCGGCGAGCACGATGCGGCGCTCGACCGAGGGGCGGCCTACAAAGAGCATTTTGGCGAGACCTTCTTCACCTTCGACCACCGCGGCGTGCACTTCATCGCGCTGGACAATGTCTCGGTCAGGCGCCCGCATCGGCGACGAGCAACTGGCCTGGCTGCAGGCCGACCTGGCCCAGCGTGACCGGCAGGCGCCGATCATCGTGCTGGCCCACCGGCCGCTGTTCGCGGTCTTCATGCTCGGCGTGGTGCCACTGGCGCAAGACCCGCCCTGGGGCGACCCGACGCCGGCCGACCTGGTGGCCAGCCATGTGCGGGCACTGCAGGTCGGCCCGCTGGCCGAGGTGATGTCGACCGACCGGCACACCGTCAAGCCCTGGTTCCAGGGCAAGCTCGATTTCGCCCCGCCGGTGCTGGATCTGGCCGCCGATGGCTTCCCGCTGCTGGGCGGGCGCATCGACAGGCTGCGCGGCAAGCCGGCGGCCACCCTGGCCTACACCCGCCAGCGCCATGTGATCGACGTCTATGTCTGGCCGGCTGCGGCCCGGCCCGCGCCGGGCCAGGCCAGCAGCCGGGGCTTCCAGGTGCTGCAGTGGTCGGACGGCTCGATGCAGTACGCGGCGGTCTCGGACATCGAGCCCGGCGAGTTGCAGGCCTTTGCCCAGCGCTGGCGCGAGCGCATCGCGGCCCCGTGAGCGCGGGCCAGCAGCGGTTGCCAGCTCAGCGCGGCGTGGCCTTGTAGGCCTCGACCAGCGCGGCCTCCAGCCGGTAGCCGGTGCTGCCCATCGGTGAACTGGCGCGGCGGGTCTTGAGCACCCCGCGCACCCACACCGTGTCCATGCTGCGAAAGCCGCTGGCCGGCTTGGCCGGCACCACCAGCACGATCTGGTTGGCCGGCGGCGGCGGGGTGTGGATGCAGGCGCCGAAGTAAGGCACCAGCAGGAACTCGGTGTGGCCGGCGGCGTTCTCCTCCAGCGGCACCAGGTAGCCGGGCAGCTTGATGCGGCTGCCGTCCAGCGCCGGCTCGGTGGGGGCGTTGTCCCAGGCCTCGCGCATCTGGTCCATCAGGGCTTGCGTCTTGGGGTCACCGTCGATCAGCGCGCCGGGGTTGGCGATGCCTTTGTCGCGCAGGGCCTTCATCGGGTCCCAGCCCTTGGGCACCAGGTCGTCCCAGCGCAGCTCGGTGTAGCCGCCCGGGCCGGCCTTGGGCAGGGGTTGGGCTTGCGCAACGCGCGCTGGCATCAGGCCGAAGGCGGCGCCGGCGCCGGCCAAGCCGATCAGCAGGTGGCGGCGTTGCAGGTGCCGGAGGTCGGGATGGGTAGCTAGTTTCATGCGTTCAGATCCTTGGCGACAGGCCATCGGCCAGGGACAGCCGGTAGGCGCGCCAGCCCGGCACCAAGCTTGCCGCAAAGCCACCGGCCAGCAGGGCCGCCAGCCAGGCCCATTCTGCGCTGCCGGGTGGCTGCAGGCGCAGCGCGATGCCGAATTGCGCCTGCACCCAGGGCCGCAGCAGCACCAGCCCCAGCCACAGCAGCAGCGCCCCCAGCGCCACGCCGGCCAGCGTCACCAGCGCGCCCTCGGCCGCCAGCAGCAGCAGCACCTGGCGTGGGCCGGCGCCCACCGCGCGCAGGATGGCCAGCTCGCGGCGGCGCTCGTTCAGGCCGGCGGCGATCACCGCCACCAGCGCGGCCAGGCTGACCACGCCGACCAGCGCGCTCATCGCCTGCAGGCCGCGCTCGCCCAGTGCCACAAGATCCCAGAGCTGGTCCAGCGCCACGCCGGGCAGGATGGCTTGCAGCGGCTCGTCGCGGAAGTTGGCGACATCGCGCTGCACTGCCAGCACGGCGGCGCGGTTCTTCAGGCCCAGCAGCACGGCAGTGACGCTGCGCGGCGTGAGATCGAGCTGAGCGGCCTGGGCCGCATCCAGCGCCTGGCCGGGCAGGCGCACGCCGCTGGTGAAATCAGCATGCAGCGCCTCCATGGCCTGCAGGCTGATGTGCAGCGTGCGGTCCACCGGGGTGCCGGTGGGCGCCAGGATGCCCACCACCGTGAAGGGCTTGTCGTCATGCTGGTTGTGCTCCAGCGCGCCGTCGCCGTGGCTGAGCACGATGGCCTGGCCCAGCCGGTAACCTTGCTGGCGGGCGACATCAGAGCCCAGCACCAACTCGTACAGGTCGTCAAAGACCCGGCCCTGGGCCAGCCGAAGCGGCTGCTTGTCAGCGTGGCGGAAGTGCTGGAAGTAGGCGCCGGTGGTGCCCAGCACCGCAAAGCCGTGGTGGCTGTCACCCAGCGACAGCGGCACCGCCCAGGCCACCGCCCGGTGCCGGGCCAGCGCCTGCACGCTGCTGTAGCGCATGTTGTTGCTGGCGCTGCCGATGCGGAACACCGCGTACAGCAGCAGCTCCACCGACCCGCCGCGGGCGCCGACGATCAGGTCAGTGCCCGAGACCGCCGCCGAGAAGTTGTGCCGCACGTCCTGGCGCAGCCGTTCGATGCCCAGCAGCAGCAGGGTTGACAGCGCGATCGACGCCAGCACCAGGCCCAGCGCAAA
>JANLZT010000047.1:0-1516 GCA_031366465.1 Betaproteobacteria bacterium
GACTCGCGGTAGGCGCCCAGCAGCTTGGCCAGTGACAGGCCGGCGCGCCTGGCCTTCAGGTCGTAGAGCGCCACGTCGAAGGCGCCGATGGCCTGGGTGGCCAGGCCGCTGCGGCCCACCGACGCGCCGGCCCAGCACAGCTTGTTCCACAGCCTGGCAATGTCACTGGGGTCTTCGCCCAGCAGGGCCGGGGCGATCTCACTGGCATGCGCAAACTGGCCGGGGCCGCCGGCCCGCTTGGCATAGCTCAGGCCCAGGCCCTGGTGGCCACTGGCGGTCTGGATCTCGACAAACAGCATCGCGATCTCGGTCATGGGTTTTTGCCGGCCGGTCAGCACCTTGGCATCGCTGATCGGATGGGCCAGCGGCAGGTAGCACGACGAGAGGCGCAGCCAGACGATGCGCTCGTTTGACAAGGGGGCAGCAGGGGTCATGGGGTGGGCGAGGGCGCAGGGTTGGGGGCTTATCGGTCCAGCGCCGGCCGCTTGGGGTTGAAGGCCCAGCCGGGGATCATGTACTTCATCGCCAACCCGTCGTCGCGCGCGCCCAGGCCATGCTGCAGGTAGAGCTGGTGGGCTTTTTCCACCTCCACCATGTCAAGCTCCACCCCCAGGCCGGGCTGCTTGGGCACCTGCACATGGCCGCCGACGATCTGCAGCGGGTGCTTGGTCAGGCGCTGGCCGTCCTGCCAGATCCAGTGGGTGTCGATGGCCGTCACCCGGCCAGGTGCGGCTGCGCCGACATGGGTGAACATCGCCAGCGACACATCGAAATGGTTGTTGGAATGCGAGCCCCAGGTCAGGCCCCAGTCGCGGCAGGTTTGCGCCACCCGAACGCTGCCGGCCATGGTCCAGAAATGCGGGTCGGCCAGCGGGATGTCCACCGATTGCAGCGCCAGCGCGTGGCTGAGTTGGCGCCAGTCGGTGGCGACCATGTTGGTGGCCGTGGGCAGGCCGGTGGCGCGGCGGAACTCGGCCATCACCTCGCGGCCCGAGAAACCGTCCTCGGCGCCGCAGGGGTCTTCGGCATAGGCCACCACGCCGCGCAGGTCGCGCATCAGGCGGATGGCGTCCTTGAGCAGCCAGCCGCCGTTGGGGTCGAGCGTGACGCGGGCCTGGGGGAAGCGTTCATGCAAAGCCTTGACCGCTTCGATCTCTTCTTCGGCGCGCAGCGCCCCGCCTTTCAATTTGAAGTCGTTGAAGCCGTAGCGGGCGTAGGCGGCTTCGGCCAGGCGCACCACCGCCTCGGGGGTCATCGCGGCCTGGTGACGCAGGCGCGACCAATCGTTGTCGGCGCCCGGCTCACTGGCGTCATTGCCCACATACGGCAGGTCGGTCTTGGCCTTGTCGCCGATGAAGAACAGATAGCCCAGCATCTCCACCGCGTCACGCTGCTGGCCTTCGCCCAGCAAGGCCGCCACCGGCACGCCCAGGTGCTGGCCCAGCAGGTCGAGCAGGGCCGACTCGATGGCGGTGACGGCGTGGATGGTGGTGCGCAGATCAAAGGTCTGCAGGCC
>JANLZT010000115.1:0-3367 GCA_031366465.1 Betaproteobacteria bacterium
CCCTGCACGCACAAGCGGGCCCGCAGCGAGCCGGTGGGGTAGTAGAGGCCGGCGTGGATGACCTCGCTGTTGCGGGCGCTGGTGACGCTGCCGAAGTGGCTCTCGGCCTCCAGCACCACCACCTCCAGGCCGGCCTGGGCCAGCGCGCGGGCCACCGCCAGGCCCACCACCCCGGCGCCTATCACCACCGTGTCAACGGCCTCCATGCGCAGTGGCGGCGGATGGTGGTGGGCCGATCAACAGCCGCCAGCCACCAGCTCGGCCAGCGCCTGGCCCATTTGCGGGGTGCTGGCGCTGCCGCCCAGGTCGGGGGTGCGCGGGCCGTCGCGCAGCACCGCCTCGATGGCGCGCAGGATGGCGTCGTGGGCATCGCGGTGGCCTAAAAAGTCCAGCATCATCGCCACGCTCCAGACCATCGCCACCGGGTTGGCGATGAGCTTGCCGAAGATGTCGGGCGCTGAGCCATGGACCGGCTCGAACAGGCTGGGAAACTTGCGCTCAGGGTTCAAGTTGGCGCTGGGGGCGATGCCGATGGTGCCGGTGCAGGCCGGCCCCAGGTCACTGAGGATGTCACCGAACAGATTGGTGGCCGCCACCACGTCGAACTTCTGCGGTGACAGCACAAAGCGCGCGGCCAGGATGTCGATGTGCTGCTTGTCCCAGCTGATGTCGGGGTGGCGGGCGGCGGCCTCGGCGGCGCGCTCGTCCCACCAGGGCATGCTGATCGCGATGCCATTGCTCTTGGTGGCCACCGTCACATGTTTGCGGGCGCGGCTGCGGGCCAGCTTGAAGGCGTAGTCCAGCAGGCGTTCGCTGCCATGGCGGGTGAAGATCGACTCCTGCAGCACAAACTCGCGCGGCGTGCCGGCAAAGGCCACGCCGCCCACCGCGCTGTACTCGCCCTCGGTGTTCTCGCGCACGATCAGCATGTCGATGTCGCCGGGCTTCCTGTTCGCCAAAGGGCAGGGCACGCCGTCAAACAGGCGCGCCGGGCGCAGGTTGATGTACTGGTCGAACTCGCGCCGGAACTTCAACAGTGATCCCCACAGCGAGACATGGTCGGGCACCTGCGTCGGCCAGCCCACCGCGCCGAACAGGATCGCGTCCATGCCGCCGATCTGCGCCTTCCAGTCGTCCGGCATCATCTGGCCGTGGCGCTGGAAGTGGTCGCAGCTGGCCCATTCGATCTCGGTGCTGTGCAGCGCGATGCCAAAACGCTGTGCCGCCGCCGCCAGCACGCGCTGGCCTTCGGGCATCACCTCCTTGCCAATGCCGTCGCCGGGGATGATTGCGATGCGGTGGGTCATGGGGTGGGGCTCCAAGCTGGGGTGCGGGCGGCCATGCTAGACCATCCGGAGGGCCTGCTGGCCGGACATTCAAGGCCTGTGGCAGACTGCCGTAATCATCACACCATTGAAGTCCACCATGACCGTCCCCATCACCGCAGCCACACCCCACAACCGCATCGCCCTCGTCACCGGTGCCGGCTCGGGCATCGGCCTGGCCTGCGCCAGCGGGTTGCTGGCCGACGGCTGGCGGGTGGTTTTTACCGGCCGCCGCGCCGACGCGCTGGCTGGGGCCATTGCCCAGGCCGGTGACCCGTTTGGCGACATCGCCGAGCGGGCCCTGGCGCTGCCTTGCGATGTCGGCGACGAGGCCTCGGTGGCGGCGCTGTTTGACGGCCTGCGCCAGCGCTTTGGCCGGCTCGACCTGCTGTTCAACAACGCCGGTATTTCGCTGCCGGTGCAGACCCCCGACCAGATCGATGCGGCCACCTGGCGGCGCGCGGTCGACACCAACTTGAACGGCGCTTTCTTCTGCCTGTCGCAGGCCTTCAAGCTGATGCGCGAGCAGTCGCCCCAGGGCGGCCGCATCATCAACAACGGCTCGATCTCGGCGCATGCACCGCGGCCGGGCTCGATCGCCTACACCGCCACCAAGCACGCCATCACCGGGCTGACCCGGGCCGCCTCGCTCGACGGCCGGGCCTTTGACATCGCGGTGGGCCAGATCGACATCGGCAATGTCGCCAGCAGCATGACCGAGCGCATGGCCCAGGGCGTGCCGCAGGCCGACGGCAGCATCAAGCCCGAAGCGCGCATGGATCTGCAGGCAGTGGTGGACGGTTTCATGACCATGGCCCGCCTGCCGCTGAGCGCCAATGTGCTGTTCATGACCGTGATGGCCACCAAGATGCCCTTCGTTGGCAGGGGCTGAATCGCCCGGTTTTTGACCCGATCAGCCGGCGCTGGCTCTGGCAGCATGCGGTGGCGATGCCCGCCCTGACCCCCCACCGACGCGGCCGGCTGTGAGCAGCCCGGCCGCCGCCGCCCCGGCATTGCCGAATGCACCGGCACCGGCACCGGCACCGGGCCAGCGGCCGCTGCTGCTGGAATGCCTGGTGTTGGCGGCACTGCTGCATGCGCTGGTGGTGGCGGTGTTTGGCAACACCCCCGGCGGCACGGCCCGGCCCGGTGAGGGCCTGTGGGGCGCGTTCCAGGTGCGTCTGGTCGGCACCGGGCCTGCCGGCCAGCCCGAGACCGCCGTGTCCACCGATGCCCACACCGGGCCGGCCGGCAGCGCGGCTCAGCGCCGCTTTGGCGGTGCGGTGCGGCCCGACCAGGACACCGACAAGACGCCGCCTGCTCCCGGCGCCGCCCAGGCTGGCCGCTGGTTGCCGCAGGCCCAGGCCGGCGACCGTGAAGCGCCGCCGCAAGGGCCGGCCGAGCCGCCTGCGCCCGCACCCGCTGACGCGCCGCCGCGCGAGATTGCCGACCCGCCCACCGCCGGCCCGCCGGCACCGACGGCCGCCGCGCCCGACCCGGCCCGCGCGCCGCGCGCGATGCCGGCTGAAGCACCCATTCCCGCACCCATCCCCACACTCACCGCCGAGCCGCTGCGACCGCCGGCCACACAGGCACCGCCCCTGCCGGCCTTTCAAGTGCAGGCCACGCCCGCCACGCGCCGGCTGGCGCCGACCGTGCCGGCGCCGGCCATCGCCCCGCTGCGGGCACCCGATCTGGCGCTGGAGGCCTCCGCCGCCCCGGCGCTGCCCAGTCTTGCGGCCCAGCCCATGCCGGCGCCCCGGGCCGTGGCGGCGCCTGCGCAGACCACCACGATCCAGCCCCTGGCCCGCAGCGAGCTGCAGCCAGCCGATGCCGACAGCCCGGCCTTGCCCGAGATCGTCGCGCAGCCCCCGCCGGCCGCCCGCAGCCTGACGCCGCGCCCGCCACCGGCGGCGATCCGTGCCGCCGCCCTGCCCGAGTTGGGCGTGGCCTTGCCGCCCACGCCCGCGCTGCCCGCCACGCTGCTGGCCGCGCCAGCCGCAGTGGCTGCTCAGTCCGCACAAACTGCGCAATCTGTCGCC
>JANLZT010000137.1:0-5456 GCA_031366465.1 Betaproteobacteria bacterium
GACCACCGCAGCGGCCTGGGCACCTATGGCGTGCTGTGGCAGATCGAGCAGACCCGCCAGTTGCAGCTGCCCCACCTCTACCTGGGCTACTGGATAGCCCAGAGCGACAAGATGGCCTACAAGGCGGGCTTTCGGCCCTACCAGTTGCTGCAGGAGGGGGGCTGGGCCTGGGCCAGCCCGCCGGCAGTGGCGGCTGAAGCGCCCGCGTCATCCACCTGACCGCGCCGCCTGAACCTGGCCAGGCCCGCCGCGCAGCCTGGGGCCATGGGGCCCCCCGCCTACAATCGCGGCATGTCCATCGCCCCTGTTCCCGAGCTGGTTGCCGAGCTGGCCGCCGGCCGCATGGTGATCCTGGTTGACGAAGAAGACCGCGAGAACGAGGGCGACCTGGTGCTGGCCGCCGACCATGTGTCGGCCGAACACATCAACTTCATGGCCCGCTTCGGCCGCGGCCTGATCTGCCTGACCCTCAGCCGCGAGCGCTGCGAGCGCCTGCAACTGCCGCCGATGACGGCCCGCAACGGCACCGTGCACGGCACCGCCTTCACCGTCTCGATCGAAGCCGCCAGCGGCGTGACCACCGGCATCTCGGCGGCCGATCGGGCCCGCACCGTGCAGGCGGCGGTGGCCCGCGATGCGGTGGCCACCGACCTGGTGCAGCCCGGCCACATCTTCCCGCTGCAGGCCCAGGACGGCGGCGTGCTGATGCGGGCCGGCCATACCGAGGCCGGCTGCGACCTGGCGGCGATGGCCGGCCTGACCCCGGCGGCGGTGATCTGCGAGATCATGAATGACGACGGCACCATGGCCCGCTTGCCCGACCTGCAGGTGTTTGCCCAGCAGCATGGCCTGAAGATCGGCACGATTGCCGACCTGATCGCCCACCGCGCCCACAACGAGAGCCTGATCGAGCGCCTGGGCCAGCGCGAGCTGGTCACCCACCAAGGCCGCTTTGACTGCCTGGCCTTCCGGGATCGGTCCGGCGGCCTGCACCTGGCGCTGCGCCATGGCCAATGGGCGCCGGGCGACGAGGTGCTGGTGCGGGTGCACGAGCCCTTCACCGCGATGGACCTGCTGGACGCCGGTCGCAGCGGCCACTCCTGGCCGCTGCCCAAGGCACTGGCGGCGATCCAGGCGGCGCCGGCCGGCCTGGCGGTGCTGCTCAACTGCGGCCACGACGTGGCCACGCTGCTGCCCCAAGTGCTGCCCCAGGCGCTGCCCCAGCAATCCACGCGCGCCCAGCGGCCGACGCAGATGGACCTGCGCACCTATGGCGTGGGCGCGCAGATCCTGCGCGAGCTGGGCATCACCCGCATGAAGCTGATGGGCAGCCCGCGCCGCATGCCCAGCATGATGGGCTATGGCCTGGAGGTGACCAGCTTCCTGGCCGCCAGCGCCTGAACTGTCAAAAAAACTCTCCAGGAAGCCGCCATGCAACTCGCCAACCAGGGCCACGATGAAGTGGCCACCCCGCTGCTGGACGGCAGCCGTCTGGCCATCGGCATCGTGCAGGCCCGCTTCAATGCCGACATCACCGCCGCGCTGGCCAAGGGCTGCCTGGCCGAGCTGGCCACGCTGGGTGTGGCCCCCGACAACATCCGCCTGGTGAGCGTGCCCGGCGCGCTCGAGATCCCGGTGGTGCTGCAGGCCCTGGCCGAGAGCGACGACTTCGACGCCCTGATCGCGCTGGGCTGCATCATCCGCGGCCAGACCTACCACTTCGAACTGGTGGCCAACCAGAGCGGCGCCGGTGTCAGCCGCGTGGCGCTGGACAACACCCTGCCGATCGCCAACGCCATCCTGACGGTCGAGACCGAGGCCCAAGCCTGGGACCGCGCCGACGACAAGGGCCGCGACGCCGCCCGGGTGGCGGTGGAGATGGCCAATTTGCTGGACACCTTGGCATGAGTGACATTCCGGTCGATACAGGCCCGTCTGACCCAACCGCGACCGCAGCGGCGGCGGCCGCCAAGGCCAAGTCAGCCCAGCCCGGGCGCCGGCCGCAAGCCTCGATGTCGGGCCGCCGCCGGGCCCGCGAGCATGCGGTGCAGGGCCTCTACCAGTGGCTGCTGAACGGCGCGCCCGCCGCCGAGATCGCCGCCCACATCCGTGAGCAAGACGAGTTTGAGCCCGGCGACAGCGCCCACTTCGACACCCTGCTGCAAGGCTGCATCACTGAGGCCGCCGCGCTGGACGCCGCGCTGGCCCGCCACGTCGACCGCAAGACCAGCGACCTGTCGCCGGTCGAACATGCGGTGCTGATGGTCGGCGCCTACGAGCTGAGCCATTGCCTCGACATCCCCTACCGGGTGGTCATCAACGAGGCGGTGGAGCTGGCCAAGAGCTTTGGCGGCACCGACGGCCACAAATACGTCAACGGCGTGCTCGACAAGACCGCCAGCGACCTGCGGCCGGTGGAAGTCAAGGCGCGCCAGGCCGGGCGCACGTCGCGCTGATGGCCACAGCGCCAAGGCCGGCATGAAACTCGCGCGCCGGCTCGACCACATCGAGCCTTTCTACGTGATGGAGTGCGCCAAGGCGGCGCAGCGCATCGCCGCCAGCCCGGCCTGCGACCCGGCCCGGGGCGGCGAGCGGATGATTTTCCTGAACATCGGCGAGCCCGATTTCACCGCCCCGCCGCTGGTGCAAGAGGCCGCCGAACGCGCCATCCGCGCCGGCCAAACCCAGTACACCGAGGCCATGGGCCTGCCGGCGCTGCGCGAGGCGCTCTCGGCCTGGTATGCGCAGCGCTTCGGGCTGAACATCCCGGCGCGCCGCATCATGATCACCGCCGGGGCGTCGGCCGCCTTGCAACTGGCCTGCCTGGCCTTGTTCGAGGCCGGTGACGAGGTGCTGATGCCCGACCCCAGCTACCCCTGCAACCGCCACTTCGTGGCCGCAGCCGAGGGCGTGGCGCGGCTGCTGCCGACCGGCCCGGCGCAGCGCTTCCAGCTTGACGCCGCCACCGTGGCCCAGGCCTGGGGGCCGGCCACCCGGGGCGTGTTGCTGGCCTCGCCCAGCAACCCCACCGGCACTTCGATCCACCCGGATGAACTGCGCCGCATCGACGCGGTGGTGCGCAGCCATGACGCGGTGACGGTGATCGACGAGATCTACCTCGGCCTGAGCTACGACGACACCTTTGGCCACAGCGCCCTGCGTCTTGGCGGCAATTCGGGCGAGCACATCGTCTCGGTCAACAGCTTTTCCAAATACTTCAGCATGACCGGCTGGCGCCTGGGCTGGCTGGTATTGCCTGAGGCCCTGGTGGCGCCGGTGGAGCGGCTGGCCCAGAACCTGTTCATCTGCGCGTCCACCATCGCCCAGCATGCGGCGCTGGCCTGCTTCCACCCCGAATCGATCGCCGAGTACGAGCGCCGCCGCGCCGAGTTCAAGGCCCGCCGCGATTTTGTGGTGCCGGCGCTGGACCGCCTGGGCCTCAAGGTGCCGGTGCTGCCCGACGGCGCCTTCTACGCCTATGCCGATTGCAGCGCGCACAGCGCCGACAGCTGGGCCTTTGCGTTTGAGCTGATGGACCGCGCCCATGTGGCGCTGACGCCGGGGCGCGACTTTGGCCGCCATCAGCCGGCGCGCTGGCTGCGGCTGTCGTTTGCCAGCAGCCGCGACAAGCTCGACGAGGCACTGCACCGATTGCAGCGCACGCTGGCCTGACGCCGTGATCTCACCGCCCCCATGAACCAGGATTTCTCCATCATCACGCTGGTGCTTCATGCCAGCTTCGTGGTCCAACTGGTGATGATCGGGCTGCTGCTCACCTCGCTGGCGAGCTGGACGGTGATTTTTTCCAAGCTCTTCGGCCTGCGCCGGCTGCGTGCGGGCAACGATGCCTTCGAGCAAGAGTTCTGGTCGGGCAAGAACCTCACCGACCTGTACAACAGCGCCAACAACCAGGCCGACAGCGCCACGATGGAGCGCATCTTCGCCAGCGGCATGCGCGAGTTCTTGAAGCTGCGCGAGCGCCGGCACGACGCCCAAGCCCAACTCGACGGTGCCCGCCGGGCGATGCGCGCCAGCCTGCAGCGTGAGCTCGACGTGATCGAGGGCAATGTCGGCTTCCTGGCCAGCGTGGGCTCGGTCAGCCCGTACGTAGGGCTGTTCGGCACGGTCTGGGGGATCATGCATGCCTTCGTCGGCCTGGCCAATGTGCAGCAGGTGACCTTGGCCACCGTGGCCCCGGGCATCGCCGAGGCCCTGGTGGCCACCGCCATCGGCCTGTTCGCTGCGATCCCCGCAGTGGTGGCCTACAACCGCTTTGCCCGTGACATCGACCGCACCGCGATCCAGCTGGAGAGCTTCATCGAAGAGTTCTCCAACATCCTGCAGCGCAACGCTGCCGCGCCGCCGCCGTCGGCCCCGACCCGGTAGCGCGCGATGCCCGCCGTAGTCAGCCGAGGCCGCCAGCGCCGCCGCGCCATCGCCGAAATGAACATGGTGCCCTTCATCGATGTGATGCTGGTGCTGCTGATCATCTTCATGGCCACCGCCCCGTTGATCAGCACCGGCGTGGTCGACCTGCCCAGCGTGGGCAAGGCCGCCAGCCGGCCCACCAGCGTGGTCGAGCTGATCGTCGGCGTGGACGAAAAACTGCGCCTGCGGCTGGACGGCGCCGAGCCCCAGCCCACCAGCCTGGCCAGGCTGGCCGCCGCGGTGAAGGCACTGCAGGCCGGCAACCCCCAGGTGCCGGTGGTGATCTCGGCCGACAAGGCCGTCAAGTACGAGCAGGTGGTGCGGGCGATGGACGTGCTGCAGCGCGCCGGCATCCAACGCGTCGGCCTGTCGGTGCGCCAGGGCGGCTGATGTCGGCAGGCGTGCTGCCGGCCCAGGACGCGCTGCGGCCGCGCGGCGACAGCCGCCTGGGCCTGGGCGCAGCGCTGGCGCTGCTGGCCCATGGCGGCCTGATCGCGGCACTGGCCCTGGGCCTGAACTGGCGGCTGCCACAGACCAGCGTGGTGGCCAGCGCAGAGTTGTGGGCGGCGGTGCCGCAAGCGGCCGCACGGGCACCGCAACTGGCGCCCGCGCCGCTGCCCAAGCCGACACCTGCGCCGGCCCCACCCCCCACACCTGCACCCACGCCCGCACCGACACCCGCGCCCGCAACCCCGGCCGCGCCGACCGCCGCCGAGCGCGAGGCCAGCATCGCGCTGGAGAGGGCGGCCAAGCGCCAGAAGGATCTGCAGGCCCAGCAAGCGCGCGAGGCCAAGGACGCTGCCGAGCGCGAACGCCAGCGCCTGGCCGCCGAGCAGGCGCAAGCGCGCCAGCGCGAGCAGCAGGCCAGGGCCGACAAGGCCGAGAAAGCGGCCGAGGACAAGCGCCGCAAGGCCGCCGCCGACCAGCGCGAACAGGCCCAGAAGGAGGCCGAGGCCAAGGCCCAGGAGGCCCAGCTGGCCAAGCAGCGCGAGGACAACCTCAAACGCATGCTGGGCCAGGCCGGCGCC
>JANLZT010000145.1:0-2797 GCA_031366465.1 Betaproteobacteria bacterium
CAACGCTCACAGCCTTGCGTTGCCCCCCGAGGGGGCGCAGGCCGCCTAGCCATGCTGCGCCGCCTCGCCCTGCGGGACTTCGTCATCGTGCCGGCGCTGGAGCTGGAGTTCCACGCCGGCTTCTCGGTGCTGACCGGTGAGACCGGCGCCGGCAAGTCGATCCTGGTGGATGCGCTGCAGTTGGCGCTGGGCAGCCGGGGCGATGCCGGGGTGGTGCGTGAAGGCACGCTGCGGGCTGAGGTGAGCGCCGAGTTCGACCGCCCCGCCGCGTTGGCCACCTGGCTCGACCAGGCCGGCTTCGGCACTGATGAGCCGGCCCTGCTGCTGCGCCGCACGGTCGATGCCCAGGGCCGCAGCCGGGCCTGGATCAACGGCAGCCCGGCCACCGTGGCCCAGCTGCGCGAGGTGGCCGACCATTTGCTCGACATCCACGGCCAGCACGCCTGGCAAAGCCTGACCCGGCCGGCCGCCACGCGTGCGCTGCTCGATGCCCAGGCCGGCCTGGACACCACCGACCTGGCCATGCGCTTTGCCGCCCGCAAGGCTGCCACCGACGCATTGGCCCGCTCGCGCGAGCATGCCGACGAGGTGCTGCGCGAGCGCGAGCGCCTAGCCTGGCAGATCACCGAGCTGGACAAGCTGGCACCGGCCGATGGCGAATGGGCCGACTTGACCGCCGAGCACCAGCGCCTGGCCCATGCCCAGGCCCTGATCGACGCCGCCCGCGTCGCGCTCGAATCCCTGGCCGACGCCGAGCCCCACAACGCCGAGGGCCTGACCGGCCAGGCCCTTGATGCGCTGGCTGGCGTGGCCGACCATGACCCGGCCCGCATTGGCCCGGTGGTCGATGCGCTGCACGGCGTGCTGGCCCAGTTGCAGGACGCCAGCCACTCGCTCAAGGCCTACCTGGGCCGGGCCGACCTTGACCCTCGGCGGCTGGCCGAGCTGGACCAGCGCATGTCGGCCTGGATGGGGCTGGCGCGCCGCTACCGCCGCCCGCCCGAGCAACTGCCGGCCATGCTGGCCACCTGGCGGCTGGAGTTGGCCGCGCTGGACGCCACCATTGACAGCGCCGCGCTGGAGGCCGCGCTGGCCCAGGCCGAGCGCCATTTCCAGGCCGAGGCTCAGCGCGTCAGTGCCGCCCGTGCCGCTGCCGCCAGGCCGCTGGCGGCATCGGTCACCCGGTTGATGCAGGGCCTTGGCCTGGGCGGGGGCAGTTTCGAGATCGATCTGGTGGCGCTGCCGCAGCCGCAGTCCCACGGCCTGGAGGCGGTCGAGTTCCTGGTGGCGGGCCATGCCGGCAGCACGCCGCGGCCGCTGGCCCGGGTGGCCTCGGGCGGTGAGCTGTCGCGGCTGGCGCTGGCCATCGCCATCACCACCGTGGGTGGCGGGTCAAGCCATGGCAGCCCAGCGCCTGGCAGCCCGGCGCATGACAGCGCCGAGGCCAGCGCCGGCACCCTGATCTTCGACGAGATCGATGCCGGCATCGGCGGCGCGGTGGGCGACACCGTGGGCGCGCTGATGAAGCAGCTGGGCGGCCAGCGCCAGGTGCTGGCGGTCACCCACCTGGCCCAGGTGGCGGCCTGTGCCGATCACCATTACCTGGTCAGCAAGGCGACCCAGGCCGACGGCCACACCACCAGCCAGGTGCTGGCCGTCACGGGTGAGGCCAGGGTGGCCGAGGTGGCCCGCATGCTGGGCGGTGAGCGCCTGGCCGGCACCAGCCTGGCCCACGCCCAGGCGATGCTGGCGCAGGCAAAGCCTGGCGGTATCGCGACCCACAGCGCGACCCCCAGCGCGACCCACAGCGCGACCCACAGCGCGACCCCCAGCGCCGCCCGCAGCGCGGCGCGCAGCCCGAAAGTGCTGCCATGAGCATCCCGCCCGACGCCCCCGATCAAGCCCAGCCCGGCGCGCTGCGCGAGCTGGTGCTGATCACCGGCATCTCGGGTTCGGGCAAGTCGGTGGCCCTGCATGCGCTGGAGGACGCCGGCTTCTTCTGCGTCGACAACCTGCCGCCCGAGTTGCTGCGCGAGTACATGCGGCTGGCCCATCCGCGCTACACCCAGCGGGTGGCGATCGCGGTGGACGTGCGCGCCGCCGGGTCGCTGCCGGTGCTGGTGCCGCTGATCGATGAGCTGCGGCGTGAGGGCGTGTCGATCCGGCCGCTGTTCCTGGACGCCAGCACCGACACCCTGGTGCGCCGCTTCTCCGAGACCCGCCGCCCGCACCCCTTGAGCCAGCCTGAGACCGGCGGCGGCCAGCATGCGCTGTTCGAGGCCATTGAGCTGGAGCGCCTGATGCTGGCCGAGCTGCGCGAGGTGTCGACCGTGATCGACACCAGCACCCTGCGCCCGGCCGGCCTGCGCAGCCATGTGCGCGACCTGGTGGCCACCTCCACCGGCCGGCTGACGCTGGTGTTCGAGAGCTTCGCCTTCAAATACGGCGTGCCGCTGGATGCCGACTATGTGTTCGATGTGCGGGTGCTGCCCAACCCCTACTACCTGCGCGAGCTGCGCCCCTTGTCGGGCCGCGATGCGCCGGTGGCCGAGTTTTTGGACGCCCAGCCCGATGCCGCCGAGATGCTGGGCCAGATCGAGACCTTTGTGCGGCGCTGGCTGCCGGCGCTTGCCACCGACCAGCGCGGTTATGTCACCGTGGCCATCGGTTGCACCGGTGGCCAGCACCGCTCGGTCTATATGGTCGAGCAGCTCGGCCGGCGCTTTGCCGACCATGGCGCCACGGTGGTCCGCCACCGCGAGCTGGGCGCCTTCGATTGAGCGCCAGCAGGGCCCCC
>JANLZT010000161.1:0-10717 GCA_031366465.1 Betaproteobacteria bacterium
ACATTGAGCACGATCTCGTTGTTCTTGACATATTCCATCGGCACTTGCACCGCCGCTGTGACATGCACCGCCACATACGGCGTGAAACCGTTGTCGGTGCACCATTCATGCAGCGCCCGTATCAGGTAGGGGCGGGTAGAACTGCCCTGCTCGTCGGCGGGGGGCAACTTGTTCACGTCAAACCCTTTGTCGATCTCGGCCCGGACATCGCCCCAGCGCTTATTTGCGCATCACCTTCTCGGACGGTGTCAGCGCCTCAATATAGGCCGGGCGCGAAAAGATGCGCTCGGCATATTTGAGCAGCGGTGCAGCATTTTTCGACAGGTCAATGCCGTAGTAATCCAGGCGCCACAACAGCGGTGCAATCGCGACGTCGAGCATCGAGAAATCGTCACCCAGCATGTATTTGTTCTTCAGGAAGATCGGCGCCAACTGGGTCAGGCGCTCGCGGATTTGCGAACGGGCCTTTTCCATCTGCTTGTCGTTGACCTTCACGCCACTGCGCGATTCCAGCAGGTTGACGTGGGCGAACAACTCTTTCTCGAAGTTGAACAGGAACAAACGCACCCGGGCGCGTGCCACCGGGTCGCCCGGCATCAATTGCGGGTGGGGGAAGCGCTCATCAATGTACTCGTTGATGATGTGCGACTCGTACAGGATCAAATCCCGCTCAACGAGGATGGGCACCTCGTTGTAGGGGTTCATCAGCGCAATATCTTCGGGCTTGGCAAACAGATCGACATCGCGGATCTCGAAATCCATGCCTTTCTCGAACAGCACAAAGCGGCAACGATGCGAATAGGGGCAGGTGGTTCCGGAATAAAGCACCATCATGGTGGTGGGCTCCTGGTTGGACGGGCCGCCGGGCTTGCGTCAGCGCAAACTGGTGCTGGCATGCCTGGCGTGATCGCCCGGGACACAAAAACAAATGCGCGCAGCGTGCCTGAGTTGGCTTTGTGCTGCGCGCCCGGCCCGGCCCGGACATCCACCGGTGCCTGCAGCCTGTTTGACAAACTACTTGATGTCTTTCCAGTAAGCGGCGTTCAAGCGCCAGGCGAAAAGCGTGAAGATCGCCAGGAAGATCAATACCCAAACCCCCATGCGCACACGCTGGCTCTGGCTGGGCTCGCCCATCCACTGCAGATAGGCCACCAGATCGGCCACCGCCACGTCGTAATCGACCTTCGACAGGCTGCCCGGCGTGGCCTGCTCAAAGCGCTTGAAGACATGGCTGGACTTGGCCGGATCGTGCGGATCTTTCTCCTCGGCAAAAACGGCGCGCTGCTCACCCTGCAACTCCCACAGCACATGCGGCATGCCGACTGACGGAAACACCAGATTGTTCCAGCCGGTGGCCTTGGTCTGGTCGCGGTAGAAACTGCGCATATAGGTGTAAAGATAATCGGCACCACTGCCACCGTCACCGGCGCGTGAGCGCGCGATCACGCTCAGATCGGGCGGCTGGGCGCCAAACCAGGCTTTGGCATCCTGGGCACTGATCGACACCGTCATCAGGTCACCGACCTTGTCGGTGGCGAACAGCAGGTTTTTCTTGATCTGGTCTTCGGTCAGACCGATATCGCGCAGCCGGTTGTAGCGCATATAGGCCGCCGAATGGCAGTTGAGACAGTAGTTGACAAATAGCTTGGCGCCGTTCTGCAGCGCCGCCATGTCGGTGATGCGGTCCTTGGGGAATTTATCCCAGGCCGGGCCGTCGGTATTGGCCACCACGTTGGACACCAGGCCGGCGCACAGCGCGGCTGCGGCGAGCAGGCTGGCGATGATTCTTTTCATAGTCGAGCGCTCCTGCCTCAATGGGCCGTGAAATGAACGCGATCCGGCACCTGCTTGAAGCTGCCGATCGTGCTCCACCAAGGCATCAACAGAAAGAAGCCGAAATAGAACAAGGTGCCGATCTGTGCCACCAGGGTGCCCATCTCGGACGGTGGCTGGATACCCAGGTAGCCCAGCACCACGAACAGCACCACGAAAATGCCGTACAGCGCCTTGTGCCAGGTGGGCCGGTAACGGATTGATTTGACCGGGCTGTTGTCCAGCCACGGCAGGAAGAACAGGATGATCACCGCGCCGCCCATCACCACCACGCCCCAGAACTTGGCATCGAAGGTCTTGAGCAGCGCAATCGCGATCACCGCGCCCACTGCAATGGCAATGCGGGCGCGGCCCTTGACGGCCAGCAGCGAGATCACGCCGGCGATGGCGACAATCCCGCACAGCACATTGACGAGTTGGTCATTGGTGGCGCGCAGCATCGAGTAATAAGGCGTGAAGTACCAGACCGGCGCGATATGCGGCGGCGTCTTCAGCGAATCGGCCGGGATGAAGTTGTTGTATTCCAGGAAATAGCCGCCCAGCTCCGGGCCGAAAAAGATGATGGCGCAAAACACCATCAGGAATATGCCCACGCCGAACAGGTCGTGCACCGTGTAGTAAGGGTGGAACGGGATGCCGTCCAGCGGGATACCGCTCTTGGGGTCTTTCCTGGCCTTGATCTCGACGCCGTCGGGGTTGTTGGAGCCCACCTCGTGCAGCGCGATGATGTGCGCCACCACCAGGCCCAACAGCACCAGCGGCACGGCGATGACGTGGAAGCTGAAAAAGCGGTTCAGCGTGGCATCGCCCACCACATAGTCGCCGCGGATCAGCAGCGCCAGGTCGGGGCCGATGAAGGGCACGGCGGCAAACAGGTTGACGATCACCTGAGCGCCCCAATAGCTCATCTGGCCCCAGGGCAGCAGATAGCCCATGAAGGCCTCGGCCATCAGCGCCAAAAAGATTGCACAGCCGAAGACCCAGACCAGTTCACGCGGCTTGCGGTAGCTGCCGTAGATCAGGCCCCGGTACATGTGCAGGTAGACCACCACAAAGAACGCCGATGCGCCGGTGGAGTGCATGTAGCGGATCAGCCAGCCGCCGGGCACATCGCGCATGATGTATTCGACCGAGGCGAAGGCCTGCGCCGCGTCGGGCTTGTAGTGCATCACCAGGAAGATGCCGGTGACGATCTGGATCACCAGCACCAGCAGCGCCAAGGAGCCGAAAAAGTACCAGGCGTTGAAATTCTTGGGTGCGTAGTACTCGGACAAATGCTCCTTGTACAGCTTGGTGGCCGGGAAGCGGTTGTCCACCCAGGTCATCAACTTCACGCCTGCGGAGGCGTCGGCGGGTGCCGTCTTGAAATCTGCCATGTCTTGACCTCAATGCTTGGAAATTTGCGCGGGGCTCGGCGCGCAGGACTCGGCGCGCAGGGCTAGCGGCTCAGGCCTTCTTGTCTTCACCGATCAGCAAGCGGGTGTCGCTGAGGTACATGTGCGGCGGCACTTCGAGGTTGTCGGGCGCGGGCTTGTTCTTGAACACCCGCCCGGCCATGTCGAAGGTGGAGCCGTGGCAGGGGCAGAGGAAGCCGCCGTGCCAGTCATCGGGCAATGAGGGCTGCGCACCGGGCACAAACTTGTCGCTGGGCGAGCAGCCCAGGTGCGAGCAGATGCCCACCGCAACCATGTACTCGGGCTTGATCGAGCGCACCGGGTTGCGGGCATAGGCCGGCGTCAGTTCATCGGCCTTGCGCTTGGAATCCGGGTCAGCGAGCTGGCTGTCCAGGCCCTTGAGCGCGGCCAGTTGCTCGGGCGTGCGGCGCACGATCCAGACCGGCTTGCCACGCCATTCAACGGTGAGCTTCTCGCCGGGCTTCAAGCCGCTGATGTCGGCCTCGACCGCAGCGCCAGCGGCCTTGGCGCGCTCGGACGGCGCGAATGAGCTGACGAAAGGCACCACCGCAGCCAGGCCACCCAGGGCACCGGCACCTGCGGTGATCGCCACCCAGGTGCGCCGGCCCTGGTCGGTAGCCGGGCGCTGCACACTCGGGGCCAGGTCTGTGGCCAAGGTCGGGCCCAAGGCCGGGCTCACACTCGCGCGCTCACTCGCGACATCACTCATGGCAATCCTCTTCAAGTGCGCCCTGCACGGGCTGCGGATGTTCTCAGGGTCAACCCAGGATTCTAGCGGACCCGGCAAGCGCCCGATTCACTGGCCGGCACCGATTGACCGCCTGGGGGGCCCGCCGATACTGGCTGCGGCCACAAGCAGATGGTCGGCATCAACACAACGAGGAGTCAGCATGAGTTTCAGCAGTGAGTTCAAGGAGTTCGCCCTCAAGGGCAATGTGATGGATCTCGCCGTCGGCGTGATCATTGGCGGCGCCTTCGGCAAGATTGTCGATTCGCTGGTCAAGGACATCATCATGCCCATCGTCGGCAAGATCTTCGGTGGCCTGGATTTCAGCAACTACTTCATCTTGCTGGGCAATCCGCCGGCCGATTTCAAGGGCGCGATGACCTACGCCGATCTCAGCAAGGCCGGCGTGCCGCTGCTGGCCTATGGCAATTTCATCACGGTGGCGATCAACTTCATCATCCTGGCGGTCATCGTCTTCATGATGGTGCGCCAGATCAATGCGATGAAGCGGGCCGAACCGCCCGCACCGCCCGCACCGCCGGCCCCCACCGCCGAGGACGTGCTGCTGCTGCGCGAGATCCGCGACGCGCTGAGGAAGTAAGCGCCCAAGCCGCTGGCCGCCAACACCCCGCGATGGCGGTGGCAGGCGGATGGGGGCTGGCTGCGGGTTGCTCAAGGCTCGGGGCTTGGGGGGCCGGGTCGGGTCAAGTTGCGACACCGGCTGCCGATAGCCACGGGGTGAAGAGGTGAATCGCGAACGGCGGCCCGACCCGGGCTGCCGTCGCATCGCTACCCCATGGACCTGACCCCACCGCCCCGCCTGCCCGCCAACCTGGAAAGCGCCGTTCAACGGGTGCGCATGGCCGCGCGCACCGCCGCCGAGCACACCGTGGACAGCCTGGGCCTGGCGGCCCTGGCCACCCACCAGGTGCTGCAGCGCGACGCCTTGCTGGGCGCCCAGTACGAGCTCAACCGCAAGCTGGCGATCTTCGCGCTGACCTTCAACGAGGCCCTGGACACCGACGTCGCGCGCCAGACCGGTGGCCTGACGCCGACCGCTGGGCCGGCGCTGACACCCGACGCATTGGTGGCGAGCTGGGACAAGCTGACCCTGGTGGACGACCACGAGGTGGAGATCCACATCAGCGCCGACCGCTTCGCGCTGGAGATCAGCCACGCCTGCGAGTGGGAGATCCGCGAGCTCGATGCCTACATGAGCAGCCTGCTGGGCCTGGGCGCGGCCGAACATGACCGCAACCCGCTGCGCGCCGAGGTGATAGGCCAGGCCATGATCCGGGCGGTCGAATCGGTCTCGGACCGCCCCGAAGTGCGCAAGGTGCTGAGCACCGAAATCGGCCGTTCACTGGCCCACGCGATGCGCCAGACCTACGCCGAGGTGGTGGCCGACATGCGTCAGCAGGGGGTGCGCCCGGCCAGCCTGTCGCTGCGGCAAACGCCCGCGCGCAGCCATTCGGTGCAAGGCGCCCTCGGCCCGGGCGGCGCGCAAGATGCCGGGCGCAGGGCCCCGGCACCCTACGGCGCTGCGGCCCACGGCCGTCAGTTCTCGGGCAACGAAGCCTCCACCCAGCGCGCCGGTTTTGCCAGTTCCACCCGGGCCAGCGGCAGCCCCGGGCTGGGCCGGATCGATGGCGAGATGATGGCCTTGATCCGCCGCCTGGCCACCCAGCATGACGAGCGCCGCCACGCCGCAGCCGGGGTCGGCCCAAACTTCGACCTTGACTTTGACCATGATTTCGACCACGACGAGCACGGGCACTGCGACCCGGCCGATGCCATCGGCTTCGACGGCAGCCCCGGTCGGGCCGCCGAGCCGGCCCGGCTGGTGGCCCGGCTGGTCGCGCCCAACCTGATCCTGGCTCACCGCGAGGCCCTGCGCCAGGCGGCCTCAGGCGGCCTGGATCACATGGTGATCGACGTGATCGCCGGCCTCTTCGACCAGATCCTGGCGGACACCAAGGTGCCGCCCGAGGTGGCGCGCCAGATCGCCCGCCTGCAACTGCCGGTGCTGCGCGCGGCCCTGGGCGACAAGAGCTTTTTCTCGTCGCGCCGCCACCCGGTGCGGCGCTTCATCAACCGCATCGCCTCGCTGGGCTCGGCGGTTGATGACTTCAAAGATGCCGACGGCCGCGCACTGCTGGCGCGGGTGGCCGACCTGGTGCAGCAGGTGGTGGACGGGGACTTTGAGCAGATCGCCGTCTACGAGGACAAGCTGCAGGCGCTGGAGGCCTTCATTGCGACCCAGGCGCGGGTGCGGCTGCAATCGCTGGGCGATGCCGACCAACTGCTGGCCCGCAAAGAAGCGCTGCTGCACATCCAGCAGCGCCATGCCCAAGCCCTGGCCGAGGCCTTGCAAGGCCTGCCGGTGCCGGCCTATCTGCATGACTTTCTGGCCCAGACCTGGAGCCGGGCGATTGCCCAGGCCGCGCTGGAGGCCGGCAACGACGCCGAGCTGACCCAGCGCCTGCGCGACGCCGGCCGCGAGCTGGTGCTGAGCGTGCAGCCCAAGGGCTCGCCCGAACGGCGCCAGCAGTTTTTGCGCAAATTGCCGCAGTTGATGAAGGACCTGAACCTGGGCCTGGACCGCATCGCCTGCCCCGAGACCGAGCGCCGGGCCTTCTTTGCCCGGCTGTTGCCGGCCCATGCGGAGTCATTGAAGGGCCAGGCCCAGAGCACCCTGGCGCACAACCTGCTGGCCCGCCAGTTGGACGGTGCACTGGCCACGCCGGTGCCCGAGGCCGGCGATCTGCCGCGTGTCCAGTCGGTTGCGGCGCAGCAGGCCATGCAGGCCCTGGCCAGCCCCGAGGCCTTCAGCCCCGCTGAGGCCCAGGCCCTGGGCCTGCTGGTGGATGCGGCCGTGGACTGGGCCGGGGTGATCGACAGCGCTACGCCCAGCGAGCCCGAACTGACCCAGCTCGACATCCATATCGACGGCCTGCCGGCACCCGAGCCGGTCGAGCCCAGCCGTGGCAAATCACTGGCCGACCATCTGCAGATCGGCTTCGGCTACGAGATGCAGTTGCAGGGCCATTGGCAGAAGGCGCGGCTGACGCATGCCAGCGCCGGCCGCAGTTTCTTTGTCTTCACCCACGGCAAGGGCCAGCGCGAGACGCTGTCGATGACCTACCGCATGCTGGTCAAGCTGTGCGACGGCGGCCGGCTGCGGGCGCTGGAGAGTGCTTACCTGCTGGAACGGGCCACCGCCCGGGCGCGCCGACAACTGGCCGGCGTGGCGTCCAGCAAACCCTGAAACCTCAGGCTTCGGGCAGCCCCTGGCGCGCCATCCGCAGCGCAGCCACCAGGCTGCTGGGGTCGGCCGTGCCGCTGCCAGCGATGTCAAAGGCGGTGCCGTGGTCGGGGCTGGTGCGCACAAAGGGCAGGCCCAGCGTGACGTTCACGCCATGGGCCACGCCCAGGTATTTCACCGGGATCAGGCCGTGGTCGTGGGTCATGGCCACCACGATGTCGAACTCGCCCGGGTGGTCGGCCGCGTTGCGGGCCCGCATGAAGACCGTGTCGGGCGCAAACGGGCCGTGCGCATCGATACCCTCGGCGCGGGCTGCGGCCACGGCGGGTGCGATGAAGCGCAACTCCTCGTCGCCAAACAAGCCGCCTTCGCCGGCATGCGGGTTGAGCCCGGCCACCGCGATGCGCGGCGCAGGCTGGCCCCAGGCCAGGGCGCTGCGGTGGCTGATGCGCAAGGTCTGCAGCACGGCCTCGAAATCCAGCAGCTCGATGGCCCGGCGCAGCGCCACATGGATGGTCACCAGCACCACCCGCAGCTCGCCGTTGGCCAGCATCATGCGCACCGGCACGCCGCCGGCTGCGGCCTGCAGCATCTCGGTGTGGCCTGGGAAGTTGACGCCTGCCGCCGCCAGGGCCGCCTTGTGGATCGGCGCGGTGACCACCGCCGCCACGTCGCCGCGCAGGGCCAGCGCGGCTGCGGCGTTGATGCACAGCGCCGCCGCCTGCCCGGCCGTGGCGCTGACCTGGCCCATGGCCAGCGTGGCCAGCGCTGGCACCAGATCAGCCAGCCCGGGCGGCTGCCAGACGGCGATGCAATCGGGCGGCGCCTGCAATGCATCAGCCGGCGATTCAAGCCGCGCCACCGGCAGCAGCAAGCCGCACTGGGCCACCGCGCGCCGCATCACGCCCACATCGCCCACCACCAGCGCCGGCCCGGTGGCCCGCAACGCCACCGCCCGGGCAATGGTCTCGGGGCCGATGCCGGCGGAGTCACCCTGGGTGATGGCCAGTAGCTGCGGGGACCTTGCTTGGCTCATGCCGGATTGTCGATCTCGATGAACTGGTGGTGGACGCCAAAGCGCTCGGCCAGGTGCTGACCCAGCGCCGGCGCGCCGTAGCGCTCGGTGGCATGGTGGCCGCAGGCCAGAAAGGCCACCCCGGTCTCGCGCGCCAGGTGCGCCTGTGGTTCAGACACCTCGCCGGTGATGAAGGCATCGGCGCCGGCCGCGATCGCCGCCTCGAAGTAGCCCTGGGCACCGCCTGTGCACCAGGCCACCCGGCGCAACGGCCGGCCGTCGCCCGGCAGCAGCAGCGGCGCACGCTGCAGCGCCTGGGCCACGCAGCGCACCAGCGCATCGGCATCGGCCGCGCCCGGCGCGGCCGGGCCGATGAAGCCCAGCGCCTGCTCGCCAAAGCGGGCGTCGGCCTGCAGCCCCAGGCGCCGGCCCAGCTGGGCGTTGTTGCCGCATTCGGGGTGGGCGTCGAGCGGCAGGTGGTAGGCCAGCAGGTTGATGTCATGGGCCAGCAACAGCGCCAGCCGGGCCCGCAGCCAACCGGTGATGCGGCCGTCCTGGCCGCGCCAGAACAGGCCGTGGTGGACCACGATCAGGTCGGCCCGCGCAGCCACCGCAGCCTCGATCAAGGCCAGGCTGGCGGTGACGCCCGAGACCACCCGCGCCACCTCGGCCCGGCCCTCAACCTGCAGACCGTTCGGCCCATAATCCTTGAAGCTGGCCACCGCCAGCCATGCCGCCAGGTGCGCTTCAATCTCTGCCCGTTGGGCCATCTTGCCCGCCTTTTCCGCTGCTTGATACGCCCTCGATGCGAAGACTCTGGCTGATTTTCTCCCAGGCGGCCACGGTGGCCCTGGCGCTGTTGTTTGTGGTCAGCACCCTCAAGCCGGCCTGGCTGGACGGGCTGGCCGGCAACGCCCAGCCCAGGGGTGGGCTGATCGCGCCGGGCGTGTCGGTGCGCATGGCCGCGCCGGCGCCCTTGCCCGGGCCAGCCGCCAGCGCGCTGCCGGTCCCCGGCCTGGCCGATGCTGCCAGCGCCGCCGCGCCGTCGGTGGTCAGCGTCATCACCAGCAAGGCGCGGGCCCGCAATCCGCATGCCGACGATCCGGCCCTCGGACAGTTTTTTGGCAATCGCGAGCCCAACCAGCAAGGCATAGGCTCGGGCGTGATCGTCTCGCCCGACGGCATCCTGTTGACCAACAACCATGTGGTCGAGCAGGCTGGCGACATCGACGTGCGACTGGCGGACGGCCGCGAGCTGCGCGCCGAGGTGGTGGGCACCGACCCCGAGACCGACCTGGCGGTGCTGCGCATCCAGGCCCGGCGCTTGCCGGCGATCACGCTGGGCCGCTCGCAAGAGCTGCGGGTGGGCGATGTGCTGCTGGCCATCGGCAACCCCTTCAACGTCGGCCAGACGGTGACCGCCGGCATCGTCAGCGCGCTCGGCCGCAATGGGCTGGGGCTGTCGACCTTCGAGAGCTTCATCCAGACCGATGCGGCCATCAACCCGGGCAACTCGGGCGGCGCCCTGGTGGACGTGCGCGGCCACCTGGTGGGCATCAACACCGCCATCTACTCGCGCAACGGTGGCAGCAATGGCATCGGTTTTGCCATCCCGACCGAGGTGGCGCAGCGGGTGATGGAAGGCCTGCTCAAGGACGGCCTGGTGCGGCGCGGCTGGATCGGCGTGGAGCCGCGCGAGCTGACGCCCGAGTTTGTCGAGAACTTCAAGCTGCCGATCCAGCACGGCGTGCTGATCACCGGCGTGCTGCAGGATGGCCCGGCCAGCAAGGGCGGCTTGAAGCCCGGCGATGTGGTGGTCAGCGTGGCCGGCCAGCCGGTGGCCAGCGTGGCCCAGTTGCTCAACAGCGTGGCGGCCTTGCCACCGGGCCAGCCGGCCCAGGTGGGCGTGCAGCGTGGCAACCAGGCACTGGCCTTGACGCTGGACGTGGTGCAGCGCAGACCGCCACCGGCGCGCAATTCGCGCTGAGCAGCACCGCTTGTGCGCTTGAAACGCGCTTGAAACGCGCCTGAAACGCGTTTGCAGCGCGCCCGGCCGGTCAGGGCTTGGGGGCGTCGACGCTGGCCTCGGCGCCGGGCGCCTGGGTGTGCTTCAAGAACAGCCCGGCGGCCCAGATACCCACCTCGTAGAGCAGGCACATCGGGATCGCCAGCGACAGCTGCGACACCACGTCGGGCGGGGTGATGATGGCCGCCACGATGAAGGCCACGACGATGAAGTAGCCGCGCCAGGCCTTCAACTTGGCCACCGTCACCAGCCCCATGCGGGCCAGCACCACCACCGCCACCGGCACCTCGAAGGTGGCGCCAAAGGCGATGAACATGGTCAGCACAAAGCTGAGGTAGGCCTCGATGTCGGGCGCGGCGGTGATGCTCTTGGGCGCAAAACCCTGGATGAATGCAAACACCTGGCCAAACACAAAAAAGTAACAAAAGGCGACGCC